>NZ_JAWVAV010000178.1:0-301 GCF_033599315.1 Acinetobacter sp. OYA S30 | reverse complement strand
CACGTTAACTTGGGCCGCAAATGGTTGTGCCCGTGTAAGCTTGTCACCTGAAATTGGCTTAGCTATCACGCTATAACCCGCAAGAAGCTTCACAAATGAACTAGCTTGCGATTTACCAGCTTGACCGGGATCTTGTGGTAGACGCACAGAAACTTTTTTCCCATCTATTTTTGCTGTTTGTTCTAAGCGCTTATTCACATTGTCAGGTCCAAGCTGTCCTCTAGTTACATCGACAATGTAAGTAAAACCATCTGCGCCTAGAGCTTCTCGCACACCTACTGTAAAGTCGCCCTCATTTTCG
>NZ_JAWVAV010000177.1:0-301 GCF_033599315.1 Acinetobacter sp. OYA S30 | reverse complement strand
AGAGAATGAAGGCGACTTTACAGCAGGTGTGCGAGAAGCTCTTGGTGCAGATGGTTTTACTTACATTGTCGATGTTACAAGAGGACAGCTTGGCCCTGACAATGTAAATAAGCGCTTAGAACAAACAGCAAAAATAGATGGGAAAAAAGTTTCTGTGCGCCTACCACAAGACCCTGGTCAAGCTGGTAAATCGCAAGCTAGTTCATTTGTAAAGCTTCTTGCGGGTTATAGCGTGATAGCCAAACCAATTTCAGGTGACAAGCTTACACGGGCACAACCATTTGCGGCCCAAGTTAACGTA
>NZ_JAWVAV010000176.1:0-305 GCF_033599315.1 Acinetobacter sp. OYA S30 | reverse complement strand
AGAGGTGGATCAGGAAATTTGAACAACACTTATAAGTGATATTTTGCTCCCCAAATGATGTTATAAACATCAATATATGGAGTATTTTATGGCACGTAGACCAAGAAGAAATCATTCAAATGATTTTAAAGCTAAGGTAGCACTTGCTGCGATTAAAGCAGAAAAAACACTTGCTGAATTGAGTGCTGAATTTGATGTTCATCAAAACCAAATTATCGACTGGAAAAATCAACTGATTTCAGCTTCCTCGCAAGCTTTCGATCAATCAAAAGCTCCAACAGAACCACCCATCGATCTAAAAAAAC
>NZ_JAWVAV010000175.1:0-306 GCF_033599315.1 Acinetobacter sp. OYA S30 | reverse complement strand
CAGAGATGGATCCGGAAATTTGAACAACTCCTATAAGTGATACTCTGCTCCTCAAATGATGTTATAAACATCAATATATGGAGTATTTTATGGCACGTAGACCAAGAAGAAATCATTCAAACGACTTTAAGGCTAAGGTAGCACTTGCTGCGATCAAAGCAGAAAAAACACTTGCTGAATTGAGTTCTGAGTTTGATGTTCATCAAAACCAAATTATTGACTGGAAAAATCAATTGATCTCAGCTTCCTCACAAGCTTTCGATCAATCAAAAGCTCCATCAGAACCTCCCATTGATCTTAAAAAGT
>NZ_JAWVAV010000174.1:0-309 GCF_033599315.1 Acinetobacter sp. OYA S30 | reverse complement strand
CCATCCGGTGTGAACACTGCTGTCCAGGTGATGTTGTCAGTCGTAACCAATGCACTCAATGTACCGCCTACTAGGGTGATATCATTCGCATCAAAGCCTGCCACTGCCTCACTGAATGTGAAGGTAATGTTCGCTGATTCACCTGCTGCAAGAGCCAGATCATCAGTTGTAATTGCAAGTGTTGGTGGAACAATGTCTACAACAAAACCATCAGTTCCATCAAGTACATCACCTGTACCCAAGTTACCTGCAAGGTCTGTGTAAGTATTATCAGCCACACTGATGCTTGGTGCTGTGCCTGTACCATCT
>NZ_JAWVAV010000173.1:0-311 GCF_033599315.1 Acinetobacter sp. OYA S30 | reverse complement strand
ATGTTACCTACAAGTTAGTAACTTCAACATTTCAGTTTAGAGCACTGTGCACTTAAGCACCGTACAGCTTCAATCTAAATTCACATACCAAAACGCTTGATTCAGTTAATTTGCTAGTTCTCAATTCATCTAGATTAATTGCTTAACCTAAACTCTTGAGTGAACAATTTATTTCAGACTCAATTTTGCCAATCTGTTAATGAGTTAATGTGTCTTCGTCAGATCACACTAATTACCGTGATAATGAAATCACAGAAGTTAATAAACCAAGATCTCAATCTTTATTTACTAATTTCTGTAATCCGAACTTA
>NZ_JAWVAV010000172.1:0-314 GCF_033599315.1 Acinetobacter sp. OYA S30 | reverse complement strand
GTCTGCTGAAGGTGCGGCTAAGTACATGTCTTATCTTTTGAAGCTTTTTAAAGGTGATTTAGAAAAGGCTGTACGTGCATACCATGCAGGTGAAGGCAATGTAATGAAGGGTAAAGGTATTGGTAAAAATAATAATCAATACTGGAAAGACTATCAAAGTTATATGGCTGGTATTAATGGCTATTCTGCTGGCGATATTTCATCAAAAGACTTTGATAAGCTTATTCAAGATACAACTAAAATGGCTGAGGAGCAGGCAAAACTTCGCCTTCAGTTAGAGAATGAGGTTGCTAATCAAGTAACAAAGATTAGGA
>NZ_JAWVAV010000171.1:0-314 GCF_033599315.1 Acinetobacter sp. OYA S30 | reverse complement strand
ATCTGCTGAAGGTGCCGCTAAGTACATGTCTTATCTTTTGAAGCTTTTTAAAGGTGATTTAGAAAAGGCTGTACGTGCATATCATGCAGGTGAAGGCAATGTAATGAAGGGTAAAGGTATTGGTAAAAAAAATAATCAATACTGGAAAGACTATCAAAGTTACATGGCTGGTATTAATGGCTATTCTGCTGGTGATATCTCATCAAAAGACTTTGATAAGCTTATTCAAGATACCACTAAAATGGCCGAGGAGCAGGCAAAACTTCGTCTTCAATTAGAGAATGAGGTTGCTAATCAAGTAACAAAGATTAGGT
>NZ_JAWVAV010000170.1:0-323 GCF_033599315.1 Acinetobacter sp. OYA S30 | reverse complement strand
TCAACACCTACAAGTGAGTGTTGTCCGTGCGATTCTTCATCGCTACTATCTGTTGTCTGTGTACTTAAACACTGTACAGCTTCAATCTAAATTCATATACCAAAACGCTTGATTCAGTTAATTTGCTAGTTCTCAATTCATTCAGATTAATTGCTTAATCTAAATTCTTGAGTGAACAATTTATTTCAGACTCAATTTTGCCAATCTGTTAATGAATAAACATGCCTTCGTCAGGTCATGCTTAATACCGTGATACTTAAATCACAGAAGTTAATAAACCAAGATCTAAATCTCTATTTACTAATTTCTGTAATCCGAACTTC
>NZ_JAWVAV010000169.1:0-327 GCF_033599315.1 Acinetobacter sp. OYA S30 | reverse complement strand
CTTATTCCTGTTACCGCAGGATCTGCCAAGAACAAGGTAGTTTTAGGCCGATTACCGAACGGTGCATTAAAGCTAAGTCCTGATGATTTTGTGAATACTATCTATACGGTGGTTAATGACGATACCAAAGGCTCACTGCCTTATCTAGTCGCAAAAAGAGAACCGGCTGACCAGTTCTCTAATACAATTACTGCAATTAATTACGATGAACGGTATTACCTCAATGACAAGGATTTTATTGATGTACCGGTTGATGATTCACCGATCTACATTCGATATGACCAGCTTGATATTAATCTCGCACGTTTATATCAAATGCAAAGAGGT
>NZ_JAWVAV010000168.1:0-327 GCF_033599315.1 Acinetobacter sp. OYA S30 | reverse complement strand
CCCTCTTTGCATCTGATATAAACGTGCCAGATTAATATCCAGCTGGTCATATCGAATGTAAATCGGTGAATCATCAACCGGCACATCAATAAAGTCCTTGTCATTGAGGTAATAACGTTCATCGTAATTAATTGCAGTAATGGTATTAGAGAACTGGTCAGCCGGTTCCCTTTTTGCAACCAGATAAGGCAGTGAGCCTTTGGTATCATCATTAACTACTGTATAGATGGTATTTACAAAATCATCAGGACTTAGCTTTAAGGCCCCGTTCGGCAACCGCCCTAAAACCACCTTATTTTTGGCTGAACCCGGTGTAACAGGAATTAA
>NZ_JAWVAV010000167.1:0-332 GCF_033599315.1 Acinetobacter sp. OYA S30 | reverse complement strand
TAAGCGCTTTTACAATTTCTTGTGAAGTAATTTTTCCTTCAGCTGCAACAGATCGCAACTCTCCTACGGTGATCCCCATACCTTGAGCAATAGCCTTTGCTAATGCCGGGGTTTGCTCCATTACAGAATTAAGCTCTTCACCACGCAACGTTCCGCTTGCCAAAGCCTGCCCAAACTGAACTAAAGCTGCATCAGCAGCTTCTGCACTTGCACCACTAATTGCTACGGCTTTAGATACGGTTTCAGTTAAACGAGCAGTGTCATCCATTGTGAGGTTTAAAGTTTTGGCATTATCACTAAAACGCTGGTAGACCTGTAAAACAGAATCCCAT
>NZ_JAWVAV010000166.1:0-332 GCF_033599315.1 Acinetobacter sp. OYA S30 | reverse complement strand
CAAGCGCTTTTACAATTTCTTGTGAAGTAATTTTTCCTTCAGCCGCAACTGAACGCAACTCTCCTACGGTGATCCCCATACCTTTAGCAATAGCCTTTGCTAGAGCTGGTGTTTGTTCCATAACTGAGTTGAGTTCTTCACCACGTAATGTACCGCTTGCCAAAGCCTGCCCGAATTGAACTAAAGCTGCATCAGCTGCTTCTGCACTTGCACCACTGATCGCAACTGCTTTTGATACTGTTTCAGTTAGTCGAGCAGTGTCATCCATAGTTAAATTCAGTGTTTTAGCATTATCACTAAAACGTTGATATACCTGTAACACAGAATCCCAA
>NZ_JAWVAV010000165.1:0-333 GCF_033599315.1 Acinetobacter sp. OYA S30 | reverse complement strand
TCTAAAGAGCCGTTCGAGACTAGGACGTTGATAGGTTGGATGTGGAAGCATAGTGATATGTGAAGCTGACCAATACTAATTGCTCGTGAGGCTTGACTATACAACACCCAAGCAGTTGTATATGAAGCATCAATCGATTCATAAATCTACAAACAAACTTGATTTAGTTATACCTCTAGATAAAATGAACAGATAAAGTAAGATTCAATTCAGCCCAGTCTGTTACAGATTTGGAAAACGCTTCGGCATTAAATAAGACCCAAGCAAGTATCCATAAACAGTTGTGCTGGCGACCATAGCAAGAGTGAACCACCTGATCCCTTCCCGAACTCA
>NZ_JAWVAV010000164.1:0-338 GCF_033599315.1 Acinetobacter sp. OYA S30 | reverse complement strand
ACCATCAAATTCATCACTTAAAGCAACCAATCTAATCACAAGTAACTGTTTTTCAACAAGTTTCTATCCGCATCACCGCCGATGGATGTGCATTATAGACCATCTCAGTCCCTTTGCAAGGGGTATTTATCCCTTTTTCACTTGAGTGCCGTTTTTTTCTACTATTTTGCGAAAAAAGTGATATATATGGCTTTTTTTTAGGCATTTTTGCTATTTTTTATTGGTTTTTATCTTTAGCTATATAATCATTTTGGAGTTAGGGAGTCTTTTATATGGTTTTTATTCCTCTATAAGCTTTTTAATCCAAAGAATCCAAAGAATCCAAAGAATCCAAAGAA
>NZ_JAWVAV010000163.1:0-348 GCF_033599315.1 Acinetobacter sp. OYA S30 | reverse complement strand
GACTCACTTCAGATTTCAGTATCTAAGCAAGCTCAGCTGCTGAAAGTCTCCCGTGGTTGTTATTACTATCGCCCAAAACCTGTGAGTGCATCAGATCTGAAGCTGATGCGGTGTATGGATGAGTTACATATGCAATACCCTTTTGCAGGTAGCCGTATGATGCGTGATTTGTTGAATCGTCAAGGACATCATATAGGACGACGTCATACACGTACTTTAATGAAGAAAATGGGCATTAATGCGTTATATTGCAAACCAAATTTAAGCCAGGCTAATCAAGCTCACCGCAAATATCCATATCTGCTCAAAGGATTGGCTATTCAGCGCAGTAATCAAGTGTGGTCTACG
>NZ_JAWVAV010000162.1:0-348 GCF_033599315.1 Acinetobacter sp. OYA S30 | reverse complement strand
CACTCACTTCAGATTTCAGTATCTAAACAAGCTAAGTTACTGAAAGTCTCTCGTGGTTGTTATTATTATCGCCCAAAACCTGTTAGCTCATCAGATCTGAAGCTGATGCGATGTATTGATGAATTACATATGCAATATCCTTTTGCAGGCAGTCGTATGATGCGTGATTTGTTGAATCGTCAAGGGCATCATATAGGACGACGTCATACACGTACTTTAATGAAGAAAATGGGTATTCAGGCGTTATATTGCAAACCAAATTTAAGCCAGGCTAATCAAGCTCACCGTAAATATCCATATCTGCTCAAAGGATTGGCTATTCAGCGCAGTAATCAAGTGTGGTCTACT
>NZ_JAWVAV010000161.1:0-351 GCF_033599315.1 Acinetobacter sp. OYA S30 | reverse complement strand
GTTCCAATGGAAGATTACTTAAAAGCGCGGAGGGAAGTCTTAGATGAGTACTGATGCGGCTCGGGATAAAGCCATCCGGATCGAGGCGCAAGAAGATTTATATTTCTTCACAAGGTACATGTTTAAGGAGCGCCGTGGTTATAAATGGATGCAAAATTGGCACCACTTAGAAATCTGCGAAGCTTTAATGAAAGTTTATCGCGGAGAGATAAAGCGGTTAATTATTAACGTTCCACCACGATATTCTAAAACTGAAATTGCTGTAATTAATTTCATGGCTTGGTGTTTTGGTAAGAATCCAGACTGTGAGTTTATTCATATCAGTTACTCGGCAATGCTTGCCGCAAATAA
>NZ_JAWVAV010000160.1:0-368 GCF_033599315.1 Acinetobacter sp. OYA S30 | reverse complement strand
GTAGCCCCAAAATCCCAAGCCCTAACTTGTTTCAATACATCCGCAGGCAAAGCATCAACAATTTGAATATTGTCGGGCTTAAAAAAACCGCCTGCTGGCGGTGATGGCATTTGTCGGTACTGCCCGGCAAATACATATGGTGCTGCTTGCTCCATTAGCCTCAATTTTTGGATATTGTGTTTTGCTGGCCACAGTGCGGATCCGTCTTCCTGAATAGCTGAAAGACATAGATGCTCCCACACTTCACCGTTACCACCAGCTACAGGAACGCCGTCTTTTCTATCACCTAGCAACCATCCAGCTAAATCATCTTCATGAAGTCGCTGCATAATCACAATGATCGGCGTATCTGGCGAGTTAGTACGCGA
>NZ_JAWVAV010000159.1:0-376 GCF_033599315.1 Acinetobacter sp. OYA S30 | reverse complement strand
CGCTACAGCAATCCGGTCACGTAAAACCAGTAATTCTGATTCTGGTGCCGCATCAAAGGTAATGGATTTGCGCTGGAAGCGAAGCTTGTTCCAAAGCCGGTACGCATTAAAATGAGCTTGCCACTTGTTACGCACACCTACAGATTTCACCTCTTTGGGGTTCTTGGCCCCTTTATCCGGTAGATAGATATTGATACGACTATCGTCGGTCGGATCCGTGTATTCATAGATCAGTCCGTCGTAGTCATCCATCACGCCAAAGGTCAGGTCATGCTTGTAACTATCCGGAATGATATTCCTGAAGTTAAACAGCATTACCGAGTTATCAGTTGGACGTTCAAAATAAAGCTTGAGCTTATTATTTTGCCGATATGCA
>NZ_JAWVAV010000158.1:0-376 GCF_033599315.1 Acinetobacter sp. OYA S30 | reverse complement strand
CGCATATCGGCAAAACAATAAGCTCAAGCTTTATTTTGAACGGCCAACTGATAACTCGGTAATGCTGTTTAACTTCAGGAATATCATTCCGGATAGTTACAAGCATGACCTTACCTTTGGCGTGATGGATGACTACGATGGACTGATCTATGAATACACGGATCCGACCGACGATAGTCGTATCAATATCTATTTGCCAGACAAAGGAGCAAAGAACCCGAAAGAAGTGAAATCCGTTGGGGTACGAAACAAGTGGCAAGCTCATTTTAATGCGTACCGGATCTGGAACAAGCTTCGGTTTCAACGTAAATCCATCACCTTTGATGCGGCGCCTGAGTCTGAATTGCTTGTGCTACGTGACCGTATTGCTGTAGCA
>NZ_JAWVAV010000157.1:0-379 GCF_033599315.1 Acinetobacter sp. OYA S30 | reverse complement strand
GGTAAAAGTCAATCGTATGACCCCGTTGATCAACTGCACGATACAGGTAAGTCCATCGCCCCTTCACTTTGATATAAGTCTCATCCATATGCCATGAATGTAAATCTGTAGGATTACGCCAATACCAGCGTAACCGTTTTTCCATTTCTGGAGCATAACGCTGAACCCAACGATAAATTGTACTGTGATCCACATTTATGCCTCGTTCAGCGAGCATTTCTTGAAGTTCACGATAGCTGATGCCATATTTACAATACCAACGAACAGCCCAAAGAATGATTTCACCTTGAAAGTGCCGACCGTGGAAGGGATTCATCTGCTGTATCTCGAAATAAATAAGATATTTAGCTTATCATGTCAGCCTATTTGCAACAGTGCC
>NZ_JAWVAV010000156.1:0-387 GCF_033599315.1 Acinetobacter sp. OYA S30 | reverse complement strand
CCTGAGGTATTGCCCGCAGGATCTTCTGTTACTGCTGTTACCGTATCACCATCATTTAAGCCTGGGTTTGGCACAGTCCAACTACCATCTGGTCCTGCTACAACACTTGCCGTACTACCATCTGGATAAGTCACAGTCACTGTTGAACCAGGTTCTGCTGTACCTGTAATTGGATCTGTCCCG
This sequence comes from Acinetobacter sp. OYA S30, assembly GCF_033599315.1. Lineage (NCBI taxonomy): Bacteria > Pseudomonadati > Pseudomonadota > Gammaproteobacteria > Moraxellales > Moraxellaceae > Acinetobacter > Acinetobacter sp. OYA S30. The sequence goes on along the minus strand of NZ_JAWVAV010000156.1, from coordinate 204 downwards.
TTAACCGGGTCAATCACTGGTGCTGCTGGTGCTGTTGTATCAACTGTCAACACTGCTGTATCGGTACCCGCATTACCTGCAGGGTCTGTTGCTGTCACGGTAATGGTGTGTGGACCATCAGTTAATGCAGGCAGTGTATTGTCTGCAAGCGTCCAGGTGCCGTCACCATTGTTCACTGCTGGATAGTCAACACCATCCACGTTC
>NZ_JAWVAV010000155.1:0-405 GCF_033599315.1 Acinetobacter sp. OYA S30 | reverse complement strand
AGGTTTCACGTGCCTCGCCCTACTCGTCATCATTATGTGTGCCCTTTCGTGTACGGGAATATCACCCTCTACGTTCGCACTTCCCAGAGCGTTCCACTAAAACACACATAACTTAATGGGCTGATCCCCGTTCGCTCGCCGCTACTGAGGGAATCTCAATTGATTTCTTTTCCTAAGGGTACTGAGATGTTTCACTTCCCCTCGTTCGCCTTGCAACACTATGTATTCATGTTGCAATACCTACCTTAAAGTAGGTGGGTTCCCCCATTCAGACATCTCCGGATCAAAGGATATTTGCCGCCTCCCCGGAGCTTTTCGCAGGCTATCACGTCTTTCATCGCCTCTGACTGCCAAGGCATCCACCACATGCACTTAATTACTTGACTATACAACCCCAAACAGTCG
>NZ_JAWVAV010000154.1:0-408 GCF_033599315.1 Acinetobacter sp. OYA S30 | reverse complement strand
CACAAGGAAGCCAGCAATAATTACACCTAGATTCACAATCACATCATTAGCGGAGAAAATCCAACTTGCTTTCATATGTGCTCCACCATCTTTATGTCCAGAAATTAGATAAAGACAGGCAACATTCGCAATTAGTGCAAAAAAGCCGATTACAATCATTAATAAAGATTCAGGCTCACTACCTAATATAAAACGTCTAATTACATCGACAATTACAGTTATTGCGAGAAATAATTGAATCCAACCCGCAAAATGCGCGGCTTTAACTTGATACTTTGCAGCTTTACCTACAGCATAAAGTGCAATCCCATAAACAGCAGCATCTGCAAACATATCAAGAGAGTCTGCGATTAACCCTGTAGATGCAGCAATTAGGCCACTAATAAATTCAATAACGAAAAGTGCAGC
>NZ_JAWVAV010000153.1:0-408 GCF_033599315.1 Acinetobacter sp. OYA S30 | reverse complement strand
AACTAGTATCCCTGCACAAATCACACCAAAATTGACTATGATATCATTGGATAAAAAGACCCAACTAGCCTTCATGTGTGCACCATCATTTTTTTGATGAGACATTAGGTATATACAATAAAAATTGGCAATTAGCGCTAAAGCAGCAATTCCAATCATCAAGAAAGACTCTGGCTCACTACCATAAATGAACCGACGCACAACATCTACAATTACAGAAGTAGCGAGAATTAACTGTAACCAGCCTGAAAGATGCGCTGCTTTTAATTGTTTTTTTACACTTTTACCAACAACAAACAGTGCTATACCAAACACTGTGGCATCAGCAAGCATATCCAATGAGTCAGCAATCAAGCCTGTAGAGGCAGCTACCAAACCACTGATAAACTCTATAAAGAATAATAGGAG
>NZ_JAWVAV010000152.1:0-421 GCF_033599315.1 Acinetobacter sp. OYA S30 | reverse complement strand
AGAGGTGGTTCCACTTGTTTGAACAACTAAAAGCGTATTTATAAGTGATATTCCGCTCTAGTTAAGCCACCTTGTTTTGTTGGGGTAGCTGATCATAGTAAAACTCATTTGGTGTCATTTTGTCTAGACTCGAATGAGGTCGTTTCAGATTATAAAACTCAAAATATGCACTCAATTGCTTTTTCGCATCTGTGACACTGCTATAAGCTTTGAGATACACCTCTTCATATTTAACGCTCCGCCATAATCGTTCAACCATCACATTATCTACCCATCGACCTTTACCATCCATACTGATTTGAATGCCATTTGATTTCAATACATCAATAAATGCATCACTGGTAAACTGACTGCCTTGGTCTGTATTAAATATTTCAGGTGATCCATATTTTTCAATCGCTTCATTTAAAGCCGAAATACA
>NZ_JAWVAV010000151.1:0-422 GCF_033599315.1 Acinetobacter sp. OYA S30 | reverse complement strand
GAGCTTTTAATAATTCCGACTTTTAAAGCCATAGCAACCTCTAATTTTTAGAAATAAAAAAGCCCATGGGATTCCATAGGCTTTGTTACTGATTAAGCTAATTACACAAGAGCACGTACAATCGTTGGAGCTGTACGAACTTGAGCAAAGTTGATGTCTACAGTAATGATGTCATCACCACCACCATCCGGGTGATTGGCTTCCATCACTTCTAATTGAGGGAAGTTGAAAGAATATTTACTTCCTTTGCTGTCTCTGATGTCGAAGGTCAGTGTAAACACATCACGGGTTTTGATTGCATCAATCCAACCAGCAGCTGTGGCCGAGAACATGAATGAAGCATTCGCTTCGATATCCATCATCTTCTCTAAATAAAACTCTGGAGTGTATTTACCAGATCCGATACAACGGATTGCTTCAAG
>NZ_JAWVAV010000150.1:0-437 GCF_033599315.1 Acinetobacter sp. OYA S30 | reverse complement strand
TTAACTGATGGTCCACACACCATTACCGTGACTGCAACAGATGCAGCAGGCAATGCAGGTACAGATACAGCAGTGGTAACAATTGATACCACCGCACCAAATGCACCTGTACTTGATCCAATCAATGCAACTGACCCAGTGAGCGGTACAGCAGAACCTGGTTCTACAGTGACTGTGACATATCCTGATGGCACCACTGCAACAGTCGTGGCAGGCACAGACGGAACATGGTCAGTACCAAACCCGGGCAATCTGGTAGATGGCGATACGGTTACAGCAACAGCGACTGACCCTGCAGGCAATACTTCATTGCCAGGTACAGGCACAGTCTCTGCCGACATCACACCGCCGGTGGTTGCACTTGATGATGTGTTGACGAATGACAGCACACCAGCACTCACTGGTACAGTGAACGATCCGACAGCAACAGTGGTTGT
>NZ_JAWVAV010000149.1:0-438 GCF_033599315.1 Acinetobacter sp. OYA S30 | reverse complement strand
TTAACGCAGGAAGTGTATTGTCTGCAAGCGTCCAGGTGCCGTCACCATTGTTCACTGCCGGATAGTCAACGCCATCCACATTGACAACTACAGTGGCTGTCGGATCGTTCACTGTACCAGTAAGTGCTGGTGTGCTGTCATTCGTCAACACGTCATCCAGCGCAACCACAGGTGCTGTGATGTCTGCTGAAACTGTGCCTGTACCTGGCAATGAAGTGTTGCCTGCAGGGTCAGTCGCTGTTGCAGTCACTGTATCGCCATCCACCAGGTTACCCGGGTTTGGTACTGACCAGCTGCCATCTGTGCCTGCTACCACTGTTGCAGTTGTGCCATCAGGATAAGTCACAGTCACGGTTGAACCAGGCTCTGCCTGACCGCTCACTGGGTCTGTTGCATTGATCGGATCAAGCACCGGTGCATTTGGTGCAACCGTATCAA
>NZ_JAWVAV010000148.1:0-453 GCF_033599315.1 Acinetobacter sp. OYA S30 | reverse complement strand
GCAATTTGTCGAGATAGTAATGAAAAAAGGTTTTTCTGAGTCTCAGGCTAATGATTTACTGAAGCTTTATAAAGATTCATTAGCTAAGGGTCTTAAGGCAGCAGACCGAGAGGCTATGAAAGCATTAACGGATACTTGGAAAGCAGAAGAATCAATCAAAGCCATCACGGATGCTAGAACTGATTCTATACGTGAGCAAAACAAGGAGCTTAAAAATCAGCAAAAAGTACTAAGTGTAAATGCGAAAGTCCTAGCGAATGCTTCAAAATTCGGCTTTGCAGATCTAGAGTCTAAATACAAACTTCCATCAGGAACATTATCCGCGATTCATATGATCGAATCGAAAGGTAATGCAAAAGCCTATAACAAAGAAACCGGGGCGACTGGTGGATTTCAGTTTCTCGAAGGTACTGCCAAGCAATATGGCGTAAAAGACCGCACTGATTTAGCACA
>NZ_JAWVAV010000147.1:0-501 GCF_033599315.1 Acinetobacter sp. OYA S30 | reverse complement strand
ATCCCTAAAATGGATTGTTCCGCAGAGGAACAAATGGTTCGGATGACTTTATCTTCTTTGGTAAATGTTAAGAGGCTAGTTTTTGATTTGCCGAATCGAAACCTAAAAGTTATACATAATGGTGAAAGCAATGAAATCACTGCAAAACTTGAAGCTCTTGGGTTTGGAGCAAAATTAAATAAAACTGAAGCCTATGTAAATAAAGAGCATGCAAAAGAAATCAGTACGTTTCTGATTCCTAAAATGGATTGCTCTGCTGAGGAGCAAATGGTTCGTATGGCATTGTCTCCAGTGAGTGAGGTCAAAGGACTAACATTTGATTTACCTAATCGGAAATTAAAAGTTTTTCATAATGATGGTCTTAATGAAATTACTAGCAAACTTGAAGCACTTGGTTTTGGAGCCAAACTTGAGAGTACCGCTGCCTCTGTGGGTGAAATGCCTGAAAAAGCAGATACGTCTGAACAAGCAAAAGTTTTAAAAATTCTTTTAGCGATTAAT
>NZ_JAWVAV010000146.1:0-541 GCF_033599315.1 Acinetobacter sp. OYA S30 | reverse complement strand
TAAAGGTCTAAACTTTGCTGGCAATAGCGGTGCAGATGTACATCGTAAACTTGGTGAGAAGCTCAACATTGTAGGTGGTGCAGCTGCGTCAACTCCGGCGGCTACGACTAGCGGGGAGAACGTTATTACCCGTACTACCAAAGATGGTATTCAGATTGAACTGTTAAAAGACTCGAAGTTTGACAGTGTTACTACTGGCAACACCACATTAAATACGAATGGTTTGACTATTAAAGAAGGTCCAAGCATTACCAAAGAAGGCATCAATGCTGGCGGCAAACACATTACCAATGTAGCCGATGGTGTAAATGCCAAAGATGCTGTAAATGTTGATCAGCTCACTAAAGTCAAAGAGAACTTAAATGGCAGAATCAATGACACGAATAATCAGTTAAATGATGCGAAAAAAGATTTAGGTAATCAGATCGCGGATACCAACAAGAATCTGAATGATGCCAAGAAAGACCTTGGTAACCAGATTGCTGATACCAACACCAAGTTAAATAATACCAAGGATCAGCTCACAACTCAGATTAACGAT
>NZ_JAWVAV010000145.1:0-550 GCF_033599315.1 Acinetobacter sp. OYA S30 | reverse complement strand
TTTAGGAACAACTCCAGCAAACCCGATCTGGTACACAGTTCGCCGTGTAAGTGATGGTTTATCTGAAAATGTTTCTACTGAAGAAAGCAGTGAAGTGGTTGATTCACGTTTTCGACAAGGTGGGGTAGTTACTGAAGCAGAAGTAGCAGGTCAGTTAGAGTTTGAATTATCACTTGGAACATTTGATTTATTCCTAAGTGCATTAGCTTTTAATAACTGGGCAACGAATAGCTTAACCATTGGCGGTAATGTACGTAAGTCATTAACGCTGGTTAAAGTTTTCGAAGATGTTGGCCAAGTCTTTATTTATCGTGGAGTACAGGTTAATTCTGGTGAAATTACTATCCAGACCACGGGGAAAATCACTGGTAACTTTGGTCTTGTAGGTAGCTCGTTTACTCGTCAGCAAACGAACCCTGTAGTGAATCCGGTTGCAGCTTCGACTCGTCCGCTTGTCAGTATGCCGAACGTGGAAAACTTGCTTGTAAACGGCCAGTCAATTCAAGGCAAGGCATGTCTACAGTCTTTGACCATTTCTATTAACAATAAC
>NZ_JAWVAV010000144.1:0-550 GCF_033599315.1 Acinetobacter sp. OYA S30 | reverse complement strand
ATTAGGGACGACTCCAGCAAACCCAATTTGGTACACAATTCGCCGTGTAAGTGATGGCTTATCAGAAAATGTCTCAACTGAAGAAAGTAGCGAGGTTGTAGACTCACGCTATCGTCAAGGCGGTGTAGTTACTGAAGCTGAAGTAGCTGGTCAGTTAGAATTTGAATTGTCACTTGGTACGTTTGATTTATTCCTAAGTGCATTAGCTTTTAATAACTGGGCAACGAATAGCTTAACCATTGGAGGTGCTGTACGTAAGTCATTAACGCTGGTTAAAGTTTTTGAAGATATTGGACAGGTGTTTATCTACCGTGGTGTACAGGTAAATACCGGTGAAATCACTATTCAAACAACCGGGAAAATCACCGGTAACTTTGGTCTGGTAGGGAGTTCATTCACTCGACAGACTACAAGTCCGGTTGTAAACCCTATTGCTGCTTCAACACGTCCATTGGTCAGCATGCCAAACGTGGAAAACTTACTTATTAATGGTCAATCAATTCAAGGTAAAGCGTGCATGCAATCGCTTACGCTTTCAGTTAATAACAAT
>NZ_JAWVAV010000143.1:0-570 GCF_033599315.1 Acinetobacter sp. OYA S30 | reverse complement strand
AACCGCTCAGGGAGCAAGTCCCATCACCATCAACAGCGTACCTTCTCCCGAAGTTACGGTACCATTTTGCCTAGTTCCTTCAGCAGAGTTCTCTCAAGCGCCTTGGTCTACTCGACCTGACCACCTGTGTCGGTTTCGGGTACGATTCCTGTGTAACTGAAGCTTAGAGACTTTTCCTGGAAGCATGGCATCAACCACTTCGCTGTACAAGTACAGCTTGCTATCAGATCTCAGCATAGAGTACCCCGGATTTGCCTAAGATACATGCCTACATCCTTCCACCTGGACAACCAACGCCAGGCTGACTTAACCTTCTCCGTCCTCTCATCGCATTACACAGAAGTATTGGAATATTAACCAATTTCCCATCGACTACGCCTTTCGGCCTCGCCTTAGGGGTCGACTCACCCAGCCCCGATTAACGTTGGACTGGAACCCTTGGTCTTTCGGCGAACGGGTTTTTCACCCGTTTTGTCGTTACTCACGTCAGCATTCGCACTTCTGATACCTCCAGCATACTTCTCAATCCACCTTCATCGGCTTACAGAACGCTCCCCTACCACTTGACTT
>NZ_JAWVAV010000142.1:0-586 GCF_033599315.1 Acinetobacter sp. OYA S30 | reverse complement strand
GGCACGTAAAGGCATTAACACAGGTATCGTGGCTGAACGCTTTGGTGGTCAGGTCATGGATACCATGGACATTGAAAACTTCACTTCTGTGCAAAAGACACAAGGTCCTAAGTTTGCTGCCGAGATGGAAGCCCATGTTCGTGAATACGATGTCGATATCATGAACCTGCAACGTGTCAGCAAAATCACAGGTGCAAACCAGACTGCAAATGGCTTAGTTGAAGTTGAACTTGAAAACGGTGCAAAACTTGAATCGAAAACTGTGATCCTTTCAACAGGTGCACGTTGGAGAGAGATGAATGTACCGGGTGAAGCTGAATACCGTACCCGTGGTGTTGCGTACTGCCCACACTGTGATGGTCCATTATTCAAAGGCAAACGTGTTGCCGTGATTGGTGGCGGTAACTCAGGTGTTGAAGCGGCGATTGACCTTGCAGGTATTGTTGAGCATGTGACTTTAGTTGAGTTTGACACTAAACTTCGTGCTGACCAAGTTTTGCAAAACAAGTTAAACAGCTTGCCAAACACCACTGTGATTATGAATGCATTAAGCACAGAAGTATTGGGTGACGGTTCACAAGTAACC
>NZ_JAWVAV010000141.1:0-586 GCF_033599315.1 Acinetobacter sp. OYA S30 | reverse complement strand
AGCACGTAAAGGCATTAACACAGGTATCGTGGCTGAACGCTTTGGTGGTCAGGTCATGGACACCATGGACATTGAAAACTTCACTTCTGTGCAAAAGACCCAAGGTCCTAAGTTTGCTGCCGAGATGGAAGCACATGTTCGTGAATATGATGTGGATATCATGAACCTGCAACGTGTCAGCAAAATCACTGGTGCAGATCAAACAGCAAATGGCTTGGTTGAAGTTGAACTTGAAAACGGTGCAAAACTTGAATCGAAAACTGTGATCCTTTCAACAGGGGCACGTTGGAGAGAGATGAATGTACCGGGTGAGCAAGAATACCGTACCCGTGGTGTTGCCTACTGCCCACACTGTGATGGTCCATTGTTCAAAGGCAAACGTGTTGCGGTGATTGGCGGCGGTAACTCAGGTGTTGAAGCAGCGATTGACCTTGCAGGTATTGTTGAACATGTAACTCTGGTTGAATTCGATACCAAACTTCGTGCTGACCAAGTCTTGCAAAACAAATTGCATAGCTTGCCAAACACCACTGTGATTATGAATGCCTTAAGTACAGAAGTGTTAGGCGACGGTTCACAAGTAACG
>NZ_JAWVAV010000140.1:0-623 GCF_033599315.1 Acinetobacter sp. OYA S30 | reverse complement strand
GCATCTCAAACTGTACGTATTCCTGTCGGTGGTGTGAGTTACTTTGCAGATGCAATTAAGAAACTTAAAGCTCAAAATCCCAATAATGCTGTTGTGTCAGCAGGTGACTTAATTCATGCTTCCCCAATCACTTCTTCGTTATTTCTAGATGAGCCTACTATTGAAGTCATGAATGATATTCAAATTGACTTTAATGCGGTTGGAAATCATGAGTTTTACCGTGGTACAGATGAATTGCGTCGTTTACAAAATGGCGGTTGTCAACAATATACCAGCACTGCCCCATGCCAAATTAATAAAAACTTTAGCGGCGCAAAATTCAATTTCCTTGCAGCTAACGTGGCAATGAAAAGTGATACAAGTAAAACGATTTTTCCTGCCTATAAAGTCAAAACTTATGGCGGGATTCCTGTAGCTTTTATTGGTTTAACACTCAAAGCGACTCCAAGTATTGTTCCAGCGGCGGGTATTAAGGATGTTGAATTCCGTGATGAAGCAGATACGGTAAATGCTTTAATTCCTGAACTCCAAAAACAAGGTATTGAAGCCATTGTCGTCGTTGTCCATGAAGGTGCAGCGCCAAGTACGAAACTCAATCAAAAAACATGTGATGGCTTAAGTGG
>NZ_JAWVAV010000139.1:0-626 GCF_033599315.1 Acinetobacter sp. OYA S30 | reverse complement strand
TACAAGGCCGATCTTCATTTAAATCATGGTGGGAATACAACCAAACAGGTATGTTCCCTAAACAAAAATATGAAGAAGAGCTACAGAATGTTGAAGCAGAGCAAGATGGGACTTTAAATCAAAAGGTAGAGTGAGATGGCAACAGATATCAAAAAACTATTTGAAGCACTCACTCAGCACCAGGCCTATCTTTATCGTGCTTCATCAAAAACGGTAAATGAGTTATTGGCTTTATTCAATGATGATACGAGCAAGATGCTATCTAAGCTTCGGGATTTATTGGATGAGCTTAATGAGTCGGAGAAAGTTGCTTTAGCTGGTGGTAAATATACAACTTCAAATTTAAGGGAAATTAGGGATTTGATTGCCCAATGGTTTGCTAGTGTAAATACCAGCTTGCCTGAAGCATTCGCCGTCTCTGCTACAGCTTTGGCTGTTTATGAGGCCAATTACGTAGCTAAGCTCTATGGAGCAAAAATTAATAAGCCTGATGGGGAAAAACTATTTTTATCCGCTAAAAAAGTTCCGTTGGCAGGTGGCGCTCTTGTCGATGATCTGCTTTCAAGAATTGCTGAAAGTGCCCGTCAAAAGGTTGAGTATGCAATTCGAGATGGTATTAATTCAGG
>NZ_JAWVAV010000138.1:0-677 GCF_033599315.1 Acinetobacter sp. OYA S30 | reverse complement strand
ATCCGCAGCTTCGGCACATAGTTTTAGCCCCGTTACATCTTCCGCGCAGGCCGACTCGACTAGTGAGCTATTACGCTTTCTTTAAAGGGTGGCTGCTTCTAAGCCAACCTCCTAGCTGTCTATGCCTTCCCACATCGTTTCCCACTTAACTATGATTTTGGGGCCTTAGCTGGCGGTCTGGATTGTTTTCCTCTTGACTACGGACGTTAGCACCCGCAGTCTGTCTCCCGGATAGTACTCATAGGTATTCGGAGTTTGCATCGGTTTGGTAAGTCGGGATGACCCCCTAGCCGAAACAGTGCTCTACCCCCTATGGTATTCGTCCGAGGCGCTACCTAAATAGCTTTCGGGGAGAACCAGCTATCACCAGGCTTGATTAGCCTTTCACCCCTATCCACAAGTCATCCCCTGGCTTTTCAACGACAGTGGGTTCGGTCCTCCAGTTAGTGTTACCCAACCTTCAACCTGCTCATGGATAGATCGCCTGGTTTCGGGTCTATACCCAGCAACTAAACGCCCTATTAAGACTCGATTTCTCTACGGCTCCCCTATACGGTTAACCTCGCTACTGAATATAAGTCGCTGACCCATTATACAAAAGGTACGCAGTCACACCACGAAGGTGCTCCCACTGCTTGTATGCATGCGGTTTCAGGATCTATTTCACTCCCCTCACA
>NZ_JAWVAV010000137.1:0-828 GCF_033599315.1 Acinetobacter sp. OYA S30 | reverse complement strand
ATAATGGCATAATGATGGCGGCGCTGTCTCCAGCAGAGGCTCAGTGAAATCGAAATCGCTGTGAAGATGCAGTGTACCCGCGGCTAGACGGAAAGACCCCGTGAACCTTTACTGCAGCTTGACACTGAACTTTGACCTTACTTGTGTAGGATAGGTGGGAGGCTTTGAAGCTGGAACGCTAGTTCCAGTGGAGCCGTCCTTGAAATACCACCCTGGTAATGTTGAGGTTCTAACTCTGTCCCGTGATCCGGGACGAGGACCGTGTCTGGTGGGTAGTTTGACTGGGGCGGTCTCCTCCTAAAGAGTAACGGAGGAGTACGAAGGTGCGCTCAGCGTGGTCGGAAATCACGCGTAGAGTATAAAGGCAAAAGCGCGCTTAACTGCGAGACCCACAAGTCGAGCAGGTACGAAAGTAGGTCTTAGTGATCCGGTGGTTCTGTATGGAAGGGCCATCGCTCAACGGATAAAAGGTACTCTGGGGATAACAGGCTGATACCGCCCAAGAGTTCATATCGACGGCGGTGTTTGGCACCTCGATGTCGGCTCATCTCATCCTGGGGCTGAAGCAGGTCCCAAGGGTATGGCTGTTCGCCATTTAAAGAGGTACGCGAGCTGGGTTTAGAACGTCGTGAGACAGTTCGGTCCCTATCTACCGTGGGCGCTGGAAATTTGAGAGGATCTGCTCCTAGTACGAGAGGACCAGAGTGGACGAACCTCTGGTGTACCGGTTGTGACGCCAGTCGCATCGCCGGGTAGCTATGTTCGGAAGGGATAACCGCTGAAAGCATCTAAGCGGGAAGCCTACCTCAAGATAAGATTTCCCTAGGA
>NZ_JAWVAV010000135.1:0-863 GCF_033599315.1 Acinetobacter sp. OYA S30 | reverse complement strand
TTAATTTTATAGTGACCACGACCAATACAACCAACAACATGCTCTACTTCGACATTGTTTTCATATACCTTGTAAGGCACAGTAATCAGATCAGGGGTATCGTGAGCGGCACCATAAATATCTGCGATACGACCATTTACGCGAGTTTTATTTTCACGGTTTGATAATTCGTTATTTGCAGACGAGGATTGATTGTTATTCTGGTTGGTTTGGGTAATTGAGGGCACAGGCATTAATAATGCAACAGCCACACCCATAACTATAGAAGCAACCGCTATCCAAGCTAGAGTTATGGGGTCTATACCCTTGGGATTCTCAATTACAATGAAAGTGCCTGGCAAGAAATCGAGCTGCTTTAATTCATATGCATTCTTCGGCGTGACTTCATTCGCAAATGAAATTTCTGCATGATCCATATTGCTTGTGGTATGAAAAATACGGACATGCTCAGGCATATGGTCATATTTTGAAGTAAGCCATTGACCCAAAGTTTCGGCGTGTTCAATTGTTTTGTCTTCGGATAAAGGGTCTTGTTTATAAATAATCTTAATCATAGAAACTCACACGATTAAATCCAAATGCTTGAACGACTTGAATTGGCATCCATGAAACGCCTGATTCCTGCAAATGCAAAATACGCCCCAAACGAAAAAGCCCCACATGTGGGGGCTTGTTTCGGTATCTAGAGTGAAAGGCGACTATGCAGCCTTCCTTGGGCATGGGCAATGGATTTAGTAACTTCAATCTTGATGGCAGAAATACCTTCTCTTTGACGGGCTTCATAAAAAACTCAAGCGCCTCTCCTCGATCAATATCATATAGATCCATTGCAGCTTCATGCGCGAAGTGAACACAGTTGTAGT
>NZ_JAWVAV010000134.1:0-890 GCF_033599315.1 Acinetobacter sp. OYA S30 | reverse complement strand
AAACTTAACAAACTTGGGAATAAATTATCCTGACTTAACTTTTGTTTAGTTTGTTGGCTTAAACAATTCACTTGAGCAAGATTATGTTGTTTCCAACTTTCAGAGAACCACATAATCATTGGTACATGTGTTTGTTGGCTCGGTGCGATTGCATAAGGTGAACCATGTAAATATAAACCATGTTCTCCGGTTGATTCGCCATGATCAGATAAATACCATAAACCTGTCTGATATTTTGATATTTCTTTTAGAGTATTAATCATTTGGCTTAATACATGGTCTGTATATACGATTGTATTATCATAACTATTTAGCAATTCGGTTTGCGAACAGCCCTGTATCGCATTCGTATCACAAGTCGGTTTAAAGGGTTGATATGCCTCAGGTGCACGCTTGTAATATGCAGGCCCGTGACTACCCACCTGATGCAAAACAATCAAACGTGGGCGATCATCATCTTTGGCAATAGTAGCCAAATACTGCTTTAAGCTGTCAATGAGAATGTCATCATAACATTCGCCATCTTTACACCATTTTTTCTTTAAGTTTTCAGGAATCTGGTATTGCTCAACGCGATCACATGCACCTTTACAACCCGAGTTATTATCAATCCAAGTCACTTGGTAACCCGCACGTTTTGCAATATCTAGTAAACCTTCGCGGTGACTAGCTAATTGCTCATCATAATCTACACGTGGCATACCCGAGAACATACATGGCACAGAAACCGCTGTCGCCGTACCGCATGAGCTCACTTGCGAAAAGTTGAAAATATCTTGTTTAGAAAGCTCCGGATTCGTATTTTTTGCATACCCATTTAGAGAGAAACTTTCGGCACGTGCCGTTTCACCTACAACAAGTATCATTAACTTAGGGAGGTTCTTTTGTAC
>NZ_JAWVAV010000133.1:0-892 GCF_033599315.1 Acinetobacter sp. OYA S30 | reverse complement strand
ATGATCTGGCCAAAAAACTTGAGGATGTTGATAAAGCTAACTTTAGCCCAGAACGCAAGGCCGAAATTAAAGCAGAACTTCAAGCACGTGCAGATAATGATATTGCTATTGCTGAGCAAGCTACAAAGACTAAGCTTGATTCATTCCGTGATTTCACCAAGTCGGAAGAGAAGCTTTTAAAGGACAGTTTTGCAAAACGTCAATTTGAAGCCGAACACGACTTAGAGATGACGAAAGAACAGCGTAAAGAAGCTGTTAATTTGTTAGCTCAACAGTTGCAACAAGAATTAGGTTTACTAAAACTTGCTCAAGAGCAACGTTTGTTTCAAGCTAAATTATTCTTGCTTTCAGAAACTGAGGCAATGCAAGAACGCTACCGATTGGAGCGAGAAGAAATTGCTAAAACAGTAAAAGATGAGGAGGAAAAACGTAAGCGACTGGCATTATCACGTGATCAAGAACGATTAGAAGCACTTGATCGTGCAGCAAAAGCTGGTCAAGCATGGGGTGGTATTCAAGCTGATATGAATGGCAGTGGTGAGTTCTATAGACTAGATCAAGAACGATCTAGCCGCCTAAGTGCCGCGACAAATCTACTTGATAGTCAGCAAGGTGTGGTTAATTTAAATGAACAAAATTCTATTGAGGCTTTAAATGCACAATTTGAGCAACAGCTTATAAGTCAGCAGGATTACGAAAATCAGAAAACTGCAATTATTCAAGCTGCTCAAGATCAACGTAATCAGATTGCTGCTGAATATGCAAAGAATGCTCAGGATATTGAAGATAAGTATCAGCAAGACCGCTTGAACACTCAAATTGCATTTGGTGGCCAAATGATGGGTTCTCTTACATCTATGTTTGGTTCAATGTTTGGAGAGCAATCTAAAGC
>NZ_JAWVAV010000132.1:0-910 GCF_033599315.1 Acinetobacter sp. OYA S30 | reverse complement strand
CAAAATGATTTTAACTGAAGAGTTTGATCATGGCTCAGATTGAACGCTGGCGGCAGGCTTAACACATGCAAGTCGAGCGGGGGAAGGTAGCTTGCTACTGGACCTAGCGGCGGACGGGTGAGTAATGCTTAGGAATCTGCCTATTAGTGGGGGACAACATCTCGAAAGGGATGCTAATACCGCATACGTCCTACGGGAGAAAGCAGGGGATCTTCGGACCTTGCGCTAATAGATGAGCCTAAGTCGGATTAGCTAGTTGGTGGGGTAAAGGCCTACCAAGGCGACGATCTGTAGCGGGTCTGAGAGGATGATCCGCCACACTGGGACTGAGACACGGCCCAGACTCCTACGGGAGGCAGCAGTGGGGAATATTGGACAATGGGGGGAACCCTGATCCAGCCATGCCGCGTGTGTGAAGAAGGCCTTATGGTTGTAAAGCACTTTAAGCGAGGAGGAGGCTACTTTAGTTAATACCTAGAGATAGTGGACGTTACTCGCAGAATAAGCACCGGCTAACTCTGTGCCAGCAGCCGCGGTAATACAGAGGGTGCGAGCGTTAATCGGATTTACTGGGCGTAAAGCGTGCGTAGGCGGCTTATTAAGTCGGATGTGAAATCCCCGAGCTTAACTTGGGAATTGCATTCGATACTGGTGAGCTAGAGTATGGGAGAGGATGGTAGAATTCCAGGTGTAGCGGTGAAATGCGTAGAGATCTGGAGGAATACCGATGGCGAAGGCAGCCATCTGGCCTAATACTGACGCTGAGGTACGAAAGCATGGGGAGCAAACAGGATTAGATACCCTGGTAGTCCATGCCGTAAACGATGTCTACTAGCCGTTGGGGCCTTTGAGGCTTTAGTGGCGCAGCTAACGCGATAAGTAGACCGCCTGGGGAGTACGGTCGCAAGAC
>NZ_JAWVAV010000131.1:0-917 GCF_033599315.1 Acinetobacter sp. OYA S30 | reverse complement strand
CCCTTCTCAATTAAACGCGCCCCCATCTCCTTCATTTTTTCCCACTTATCTTTCATCGCTTCCCGGGCAAGAGTATTAGGGTCGGCTTGTACAATTCCTAAACCACCATTTTCAGGTAAAGGCAAAAGTACTTTCGCTCCAATGTAGATGCCACGTTTCTTGGCTTGGTCATACCACTCCCAATTAACACCCTTCGCATAATATTGAGGTTGCCCCATATAAAAAACGGACTCTTGAAAGTCCGCACTGTCTCTGTAATGGGCTAAATTGAGATTAGCCAAAGGAAGTAATGGAGGCTTTTTAATCTCTTCTGAATTATCAATTGCACCTACAAATGTAAAAGGTATATAGGTCCAGAAATTCCCGTTGTAATCTGTTGGAAACTTCTTCTCTCCGCCAACCCAGTTACCCTTTTCACCCTTTGTATACACCTGAACGGAATAAATATATTCCCCATTACCCTCTTGCTCTAAACGAAGTACACGATATTGCTCTTGTTCGGTTTTACTAAATCCATCAGCACCGCGCTCAGACTTAAATTCACGTATAACCACTAAGCAAAGCTTTTTCTGGTTATCGATCATTACTGAATCCCAATTCACTACATCAAGGGCATTTAGTAAATGAATCATCGGATAGGCTTTTTGTGCTTTAAATTCCGCTAGATTACGAGCTGGCGGCACATCAGGATAATCTACATATAAAGCACAACGATAATGCTTCAATAAATGGCGAATTCCATTTTGAGCCAATTGATAAGTACTTAAACCAGCACCATTTGCATTACGTTCTAAATGAGCAAGTTCCGGAGGAAATTTAAAACTTGGATCGGTTGCAAAAGCTGCACCAACTAAACTATTTGATGTAGTCCCTGTTACTTCATAAAAGACTGCACGGGTAAGATAAGCCTCATAAGC
>NZ_JAWVAV010000130.1:0-968 GCF_033599315.1 Acinetobacter sp. OYA S30 | reverse complement strand
GAAATGTAGAATCTGATGTTGATGCTCTTTTTGCTAAAACAGATATCACAATCGGGCAGTCTCTCACACTCCTAAACAACGAGATCACAAAATTTGTTGGCGAAGCAGGTAAGGGAAGTGGTGCGGCACAGGTATTAGCTGGATCAGTTCAAACTCTTGCAAGTAATTTAGATTTAATTGCTGATGGGGCTTTGGTCGTTGGTATTGGTTATATAACTCGTGCAATTTTGATTAAGAGCGCTGCTATTAAAGAGGGAATGGCTTCAACTTTAGCGAGCCGCCAAGCATCTGTATTAAATGCTCAAGCAGAATATGCAGAAGCTACCGCTGCTTTGAATGCAGCAAAAGCTCATCTCGCGAATGTGCGAGCAACAAATGCAGAAACCCAAGCTAAATTTGGAGCAACTGCGGCAGCAACTCGATACGCACAAGCACAGGCAGCAGTAACTGCTGCTACAAATGCACAAACTGCTGCGCAAACACGCCTCTCAGCAGCTTCTTCTTTAGTTGGTAGTATTGGTAGCCGAGCATTAGGACTTATCGGGGGTCCAATTGGAGCAATTACCTTAGGTGTATCCGCTCTGGCTGCAACTTACACTTATTTTAAAGGTAAGGCAGAAGAAGCGAATAGAACTCTCGCTGAACAAGCCGAAGTGGCTAACCGTACTGCTGAAGAATTAAAAGGCTTAAAAGGTGAGGCAAAAACCAAAGCTATTAATGACTTAACAACGGCTTTTAAAGCTCAAAATGAGGAGTTGAAAAAAACAGAAATGGCTGTTGGTTCAGCTTTAATTGATATTCAAAACTACGGTAAAGGTAATGTTGAACTTACAAGGATTTCTAATGAAGCTCGATTGGGCACGATTAGCTACAAGGAGGCTATGGAGCAACTTGCTAAGCAGAAGTTACCCCCAAGCCTAAGAGATGCATTAAAGGAGCAAATCGACAAATATAATGAAGCTTATGAA
>NZ_JAWVAV010000129.1:0-979 GCF_033599315.1 Acinetobacter sp. OYA S30 | reverse complement strand
TTCGTACTGTCCTTCTTAAATGAGTTATTTAATGACTTTAATACGAGTCGTAGCCGGAATAATTAACGGTGAGTTCTTAGCAACATAGCTTTCAAGCGCATCGATATCTTGACCACCACCGACACGGTTTTGACCTTCTTTTAACACCGTGAAGTTGTCACCACCATCTGCCAAGAAGCTATTTACCGTCACACGGTATACTTTAGTGTCAACTAATGGTGAACCAGCAACCATGATGTAACTTGCTCGTGGTGAAACAGATGTATTTGCCGCATATTGGTAACTCAACTCTTTAGACGGCTGTAAAATTCTAGGCGAATTTGCATTTGCACCAGACCATTGTTGTTCAAGCACATCTCTAATCTGTTTACCGGTTAAGCTCAAAGTCACAATCGAGTTACCGAAAGGTTGAACTGCAAAAATATCACCAAACGTAATCTGGTTACTGCTGTTAATCAGTAGGTCAGCACGTACACCGCCCGGGTTCATTAACGTAAAATCCGAACCTTGATTACTTGCTTGAAGAGCGGCAGCTTGCTGCGCATCGGCAATCATATCACCTAGTGGGCTTTCACCACTTTCGACTTGTGTACGGCTCACAACGGCAGTAGAAGTTCCAACAACACGTCCAGAAATTGTGGTTACTGCTTGACGGTATTTATCTAAAATCGCTTCGATACTTGGCGTTTTACTAAATTTTTGATAGAGGTCTGTCAAACTTACAGTGGTTGTACCCGAAGTATAGGCCTCACTTTGAACCGGAATTTGTTTAGCATCTTTTTTAATGATATCGCCAGTTTTACCATCCAACTCCACCTTAATATCGGTAATAAGCGTGCCATATTGTCCAGCTGAAGTAAGTAAGAATGGTTTAGCCGGATTTTTTGTTGCATAGTCACAAATATAAGATTGATGTGTATGCCCCGAAACAACAATATCAACTGCCGGATTTAACCGATCTAAAATACCTAAAATTGGC
>NZ_JAWVAV010000128.1:0-982 GCF_033599315.1 Acinetobacter sp. OYA S30 | reverse complement strand
TACATTGGTAATTTTCTTACCACCCGCATTGATGCCTTCTTTGGTAATGCTTGGGCCTTCTTTAATCGTCAAACCATTCGTATTTAATGTGGTGTTGCCAGTAATGACACTGTCAAACTTCGAGTCTTTTAATAGTTCAATCTGAATGCCATCTTTGGTAGTACGGGTAATAACATTTTCACCGCTGGTCTTAGCCACCGGAGTTGACGCAGCTGCACCACCTACAATATTAAGCTTCTCACCAAGTTTACGATGGACATCACTCCCGCTATTACCAGCAAAGTTCAAGCCTTTGTTTTCAAGCTCAGTCTTGGTGCTATCAATTTTGGTATTCAGCTCAGTTTTGGTGTTAACAATCGTGTTGTTTAACTCAGTTTTAGTATCGTTAATCTGAGTTGTTAACTGATCCTTGGTATTATTTAACTTAGTGTTGGTATCAGCAATCTGGTCACCAAGGTCTTTCTTGGCATCATTCAGATTCTTGTTGGTATCAGCGATTTGATTACCTAAATCTTTTTTCGCATCATTTAACTGATTATTGGTATCAGTGATTCTGCCATTCAAGTTATCTTTGACTTTGGTGAGCTGATCAACATTTACTGCATCTTTGGCATTGATACCATCAGCTACATTGGTAATTTTCTTACCACCTGCATTGATGCCTTCTTTGGTAATGCTTGGACCTTCTTTAATAGTCAAACCATTATTATTAAGTACGCTATCGCCCGTGGTTACACTATTTAATGTCAGATCTTTTTTAGTCGACACTTCATAGTTAGTACTGCCATCTTTATTAACAGTTTCTTTTACAACAATATTGTCGCCTTCAGTTACAGTAGTCTTCGCTTTCGTAGCTGTATTTTTTACTTCACTAATTGCATCATTGATGTTGTTTTTGCCAGTACCACCAATATTATTGGTCGTCAGACTACCATCAGGGTTTACAACGGTATTTCCACCAATACTGTTTTTAATACTGTTT
>NZ_JAWVAV010000127.1:0-996 GCF_033599315.1 Acinetobacter sp. OYA S30 | reverse complement strand
ATCATACTGTCCTTTATGCATTCTTAAATGAGTTATTTAATGACTTTAATACGAGTCGTAGCCGGAATAATTAACGGTGAATCTTTAGAGTTTTGTGCAACATAGTTTTCAAGCGCATCAATATCTTGACCACCACCGACACGGTTTTGGCCTTCTTTTAATACCGTAAAGTTGTCACCACCATCTGCCAAGAAACTATGTACCGTCACACGGTATACTTTAGTGTCAACTAATGATGAACCAGCAACCATGATGTTACTTGCTCGTGGTGAAACAGATGTATTTGCTGCATATTGGTAACTCAACTCTTTAGACGGCTGTAAAATTCTAGGCGAATTTGCATTTGCACCAGTCCATTGTTGTTCAAGCACATCTCTAATCTGTTTACCGGTTAAGCTCAAAGTCACAATCGAGTCACGTAAAGAGTGAACTGCAAAAATATCACCAAACGTAATCTGGTTACTGCTGTTAATCAGTAGGTCAGCACGTACAAAGCGCGGGTGAATTAACGTAAAATCCGAACCTTGATTACTTGCTTGAAGAGCGGCAGCTTGCTGCGCATCGGCAATCATATTACCTAGTGGGCTTTCACCACTTTCGACTGGTGTATTGCTCACAACGGCAGTAGAAGTTCCAACAACACGTCCAGAAATTGTAGTTACTGCTTGTCGGTATTTATCTAAAATTGCTTCGATACTTGGCGTTTTACTAAATTTTTGATAGAGGTCTGTCAGACTTACAGTGGTTGTACCCGAAGTATAGGCCTCACTTTGAACCGGAATTTGTTTAGCATCCTTTTTAATGATATCGCCAGTTTTACCATCCAACTCCACCTTAATATCGGTAATAAGCGTGCCGTATTGGCCAGCTGAGGTTAGTAAAAACGGTTTAGCCGGATTCTTGGTTGCATAATCACAAATATAAGACTGATGTGTATGCCCCGAAACAACAATATCAACTGCCGGATTTAACCGATCTAAAATACCTAAAATTGGA
>NZ_JAWVAV010000126.1:0-1030 GCF_033599315.1 Acinetobacter sp. OYA S30 | reverse complement strand
TCTAAACAAATATCTAAAATGGAACAAGTCACATTTAAAGTGCTTTGCGCTCATCATGCTTGTGATTATTTTAAAGCAAACATGTAATCTTTCTTCTGCATCTAAAGCCTTGCCCATCAAGTGCTTACCACAATCATTTTATCGACGTATGCAGCGCTTCTTTGCAGGTCAGTATTTTGATTATCGTCAAATTTCTCAGTTGATTTTCAATATGTTTTCATTCGACCAAGTGCAACTGACTTTAGATAGAACCAATTGGAAATGGGGAAAACGAAATATTAATATCCTGATGCTCGCAATCGTTTATCGTGGAATAGCGATACCTATCCTTTGGACATTGCTTAATAAACGTGGAAATTCAGATACGAAAGAGCGTATTGCTTTGATTCAACGCTTTATAGCCATTTTTGGTAAAGACCGTATTGTGAATGTGTTCGCAGACAGAGAGTTTATCGGTGAGCAGTGGTTTACATGGTTAATTGAACAAGACATCAACTTCTGCATTCGTGTTAAAAAAACTTCATTGTCACCAATCATTTAGGAAAGAATCATAAAATTAGTGATTTATTTCGCCATCTTAAAGTTGGTCAAATTGAATGTCGTAAACGACGGATTTTGGTTGGTCGGGTGAAACTATATATAAGTGCACTACAGTTAGAAAATGGAGAGCTTTTACTCGTCGTTTCTCCTCAGTTTAATGCCAATGCTATTCAGGATTATGCATTACGCTGGGAAATTGAAACCTTATTCAGTTGTCTCAAAGGACGCGGGTTTAATCTTGAAAATACGCGCTTGACAGACCCTAGACGAGTGAAAAAATTGATTGCGGTGTTAGCTATAAGCTTCTGTTGGTGTTACTTAACGGGTGAATGGCAACATGATCAAAAAAAAGCGATAAAAATAAAGAAGCATGGACGACTCTCAATGAGTTTATTTCGCTATGGTTTAGACTATGTTCAAATGGCGATTCAGCGTTTAATTGGTTTTGGGAAAAAAGAAGAGTTTAAGGAAATTTTGGCAATTTTAAGAA
>NZ_JAWVAV010000125.1:0-1021 GCF_033599315.1 Acinetobacter sp. OYA S30 | reverse complement strand
ATAATAGAAACTCAAACCAATGAACAATGCGATCACCAAACGGAAACCCATCGATTGTTGGCGTAATGGTCCAAAAATAAAAGAACACGCCACGAGAACTAATGCAATGAGTGAAAATGGCGAAGCAACTTTTTGCCAGAAAGCTAATTGGTAAGTCTTTGGTACCTGACTATATTCATCCATATAACGCATAAAGCTAATCAGTTGGCTTGGCGATAAATCTTCAGGATCTAAAGTCACCATATGCACATATTTAGGCTGTAATGCTAAAGCAAGTGATTGTTCTTCATGGTCAGTTTTGATGGCATTTCCTGCCGCCAAAATGTCCATTTGTTCAGCCTTTTTCAAAGCCCATTGACCATTTTTAATAAACTGGCCTTGCTGAGCATTAATTAATGATTGCAAGTAATAGTTCTGGTCAAAGTCGACCACTTGAATGTCTCTTAAATTGCCTTGAGAGTTAGCGTAGTCGATATAGATAAATCGCTGCCCTTCACGTGACCAATAGCCTTTAACTTCACCTAAAGCAGCTACAGAACGATGGCTTTTAACACTTTGGGCTTTTTCATTGGTATAAGGAATAACCCATTCACTTAAAGCAAACGACAAAATAATAAGTAGTAAAGCTGAGCGCATAACCCAACCGACAATACGCCATAAGCTAACACCGACTGAACGCATAACAATG
This sequence comes from Acinetobacter sp. OYA S30, assembly GCF_033599315.1. NCBI lineage: Bacteria > Pseudomonadati > Pseudomonadota > Gammaproteobacteria > Moraxellales > Moraxellaceae > Acinetobacter > Acinetobacter sp. OYA S30. The sequence goes on along the minus strand of NZ_JAWVAV010000125.1, from coordinate 333 downwards.
AGTTCACTGCTCGTTGCCAATGAGCCCAGTCCAATCACAGCACCAATCAAGGCAGAGATAGGTAAAATTTCATAGAGATAGCGAGGAGCTCCCCACAAGACATAGACGAGAGCTTGCCATGCGTTATAGTCTGGTTTGAGCTCACCCAACTCGCCAAGATATGTAAATAAGACCTGAAGAATGGACAAAACAACTGTGGTGCCAAACATCGCAAGCGCAGTGGTTTTCGTCACATATTTGGCGACTATTCGACGTGCTAACATTATAATTTCACTCGCTTGATCTGTTTCTTGATTTTTGGTCCTAACTTCTGCTTACGTGAGAATAAGGCGG
>NZ_JAWVAV010000124.1:0-1022 GCF_033599315.1 Acinetobacter sp. OYA S30 | reverse complement strand
TGAGTTCGGGTTGTTCTTTTAAACGCAAGCAAAGTGCTAGCGCTAAATTTGCCCCGCATGAGTCACCCGATAAAATAATATCTTTCGGTTGGATGCCTTGGACCACTAAAGACTGATAGATGTCGTATAGAGCTTCGGTTGCCTCAGGGTATGGATGCTCTGGTGCAAGAGGATAATCCACATGGATAATCTGCATTTGAGTACGGGCAGCTAAATCCGTCATAAAAGCATGATGTGTTTTGACACTACCAAGGAAAAAAGCACCGCCGTGAATGTGAAAAATTAGTTGAGTCGCAGAATCTTGCGGCTTGATTTCTTCACCTTTAATACCTGCTAGTCGAATCGGGCGCACGGATACATTTTTTTGTCGTGGGAAAGCACGACACATCTGATCCAGCACAGGGCGTAAGGCAGTAGCCGGCAAATTTAGCTGGCTTGGCTTGCGAATTGTTGTTTTAAGAAAAGTTTCTGTAAAATAATATTTCCAAACATTTGATATATTCATATAGCATCCATTTTTATGCTAGTTTCTTGTTTTCTTGTAAATTTTATTTTGCAAGATTACAAGGTTACACGAAACAGTCACATTCAAAAATTGCAATATCTTTGCGACTTCTGAATACTAAAAATCTTGAAAGACCCAAGGATATTACAAAAATGAAAAAGATTGCTTTAGCTTTAGGACTCATTGGTATGGCTGCATTTGCCAATGCGGCTGATTCACTCAATGGAACGGTATGGAAAACGATTGATGATCAGACCAACAAGCCAAAAGCCGTAGTGAAATTTACGGAACAGAAGGACGGAACCTTAACTGCAACCATTCAGAGCATTTTGACACCAGGTGAAGAAAACGCTTGTACAAAATGTGAAGGTCCGTATAAAAACAAACCGCTTAAAGGTGTCACCATTGTACATAATTTAAAAAATGTAGGTGGTAACAGTTATGAAAACGGTACGATTTTAGACCCAAAATCAGGTAAAACTTACAAACTGAAAGGTGAGTTAACCGATGGCGGCAA
>NZ_JAWVAV010000123.1:0-1023 GCF_033599315.1 Acinetobacter sp. OYA S30 | reverse complement strand
GGCTTTGTTGCACAAACCTATCTCTAAAGGCTTATTCCACAATATAATTTTCAAATGAATAAGTCGACACCAAAAATTTATCGCACAACCAATTGGTCTTCATATAACCGAGCTCTCATTAATCGTGGAAATATTGCCATTTGGTTTGATCCTGCTACGCAATGGTATGCCCCATCAAAAGGCAAACAAGGACGAAATCAAACTTACTCCGACGCAGCTATCCAATGCTGCCTAATGATTAAATCTCTCTTTCGATTATCTTTACGCATGGTCACTGGCTTTGTTCAAAGTCTCATCCATCTTTGTGGGTTAAATTGGATAGCGCCAGACTACACTACAATTTGTAGACGACAACAGCATATTGATATTGTGATTAGCTATCAAAAAAGTTGTGATGGACTATATCTAATCGTTGACTCTACAGGTCTGAAATTCTTAGGTGAGGGTGAATGGAAGCGTAAAAAACATCAGCCTGAATATCGTCGCCAATGGCGTAAATTACATATTGGTATAGATGCTAAAACCTTACAAATACGCGCTGTTCAGCTCACAACCAACAATGTGAGTGATTCACAGGTACTTGGTGATTTACTCGATCAGATTCCACAAGATGAGAGAGTTGACTCCGTCTATACCGATGGAGCTTATGATACCAAACAGTGCCGACAGGTCATTGCGGATCGGCAAGCACATGCAGTGATTCCACCAAGAAAAAATGCGAAGCCATGGAAAGATAAAAAGATGGGCTCGCTAGAACGCAATGAGTTGCTTCGAACAGTTAAACGTTTAGGAAGAACTATTTGGAAGAAATGGTCAGGCTATCATCGGCGAAGTTTGGTTGAAACCAAGATGCATTGCATCAAATTATTAGGGGATAAACTCAGTGCGAGAAATTTTCAAAGCCAAGTCAATGAGATTCATGCACGTATGGCAGTATTAAATAAATTTACGGACTTAGGCAGACCACATACCCGAGTTGTCACTTAAATTTGAGTAGATATGAGAAGTCTTAACTTTTAAATC
>NZ_JAWVAV010000122.1:0-1125 GCF_033599315.1 Acinetobacter sp. OYA S30 | reverse complement strand
TCAGAGATATAAGCGACACGACATGAAATGTCGTTTAATTGCTAAAAAACAATATATTAAGCCTAATATGAGCTAATATAAGCCCATGAAAACACTTAAATTACGTATAAAAGACAAACATTGTAAGGTGCTAGACCAATTGGCATCTGAAGTTAATTTTGTCTGGAACTATGTCAATGATTTGTGTTTCAAACACCTACAGCGCAAACAACAATTCTTTTCAGCATACGATATTGCTAAATACACGAAAGGCGCATCAAAGGAATGTAATCTTCATAGCCAAACCATTCAGGCTGTAACAGAAGAATTGGTCACTCGCAGAAAACAGTTCAAAAAATCAAAATTGAGATGGCGTGTCAGTAATAAGAAATCAGCAAGAAGATCACTAGGTTGGATACCCTTTAAAAAGGTCGCTATTAAATACGCCGATGGATACGTTCAGTATGGCAAGCATCAATTCAAGCTATGGGATAGTTACGGACTATCGAAATACAGCATTAAAACAGGCTCATTTGTAGAGGATAGTCGTGGACGTTGGTATGTCTGCTTAGTGGTTGATTCACCCAAACAAGACAAACCTACCGCCACAAAAGCCGTGGGTATTGATCTAGGCTTAAAAGATATTGCTACTTGTTCAGATGGTACGATCATTTCCAATCCCAAGTTCTACCATCAATATGAACAGAAATTAGGGATTGCTCAGAGAGCGAGAAATAAAAAGCGTGTCCGTGCATTACACGCCAAGATTGCAAACTGTCGTAAAGACCATTTGCACAAGGCTAGCACCCAGCTGGTGAAAGACAATGCACTGATTGTCGTTGGTGATCTAAGTGCGAACAAACTTGTAAAAACTAAAATGGCGAAATCTGTTTTAGATACAGGATTTTCAGCGCTCAAAACCATGCTCAAGTATAAATGCGAGAACGCAGGGGTCATGTTTGAGGAAGTCAACGAGAGATTCACAACCCAAACCTGTTCGAGCTGCGGTGCAATCACCGCAAGCAGTCCGAAAGGTAGAGCAGATTTGCGAATAAGAGTATGGGAATGTGAATGCGGAAGTGTAAATCAACGCGATTTAAACTCCGCCAAGAACATACTTGCGCTTGGGCATAAGCGTCTAGCAGT
>NZ_JAWVAV010000121.1:0-1125 GCF_033599315.1 Acinetobacter sp. OYA S30 | reverse complement strand
CTATCGCAGATTAAAGATGGTGCAACCATCCTGATTGGTGGTTTTGGTACCGCAGGACAACCCGCTGAACTCATTGATGGTCTTATTGAACTCGGTGTTAAAAATTTAACGATTGTCAGCAACAATGCCGGTAATGGCGATTATGGTCTGGCGAAACTGCTTAAAGCTGGTTCGGTTAAAAAAGTCATCTGTTCTTTTCCGCGTCAGTCTGACTCTTATGTGTTTGATGAGCTGTACCGTGCCGGAAAGGTCGAGCTTGAAGTGGTACCACAAGGTAATTTGGCGTGCCGTATTCAGGCAGCCGGTATGGGCCTAGGCGCTGTATTTACCCCAACAGGCTTTGGAACACTTTTGGCCGAAGGTAAAGAGACCCGTGAGATTGATGGGAAAGATTACGTACTTGAATATCCAATCAAGGCTGACTTTGCCTTGATTAAAGCCTACAAAGGCGATCGCTGGGGCAATCTGGTTTACCGTAAATCTGCACGTAACTTTGGCCCGATTATGGCGATGGCTGCGGATGTCACCATTGCTCAGGTTTCTGAAGTGGTAGAGCTAGGTGGATTAGACCCTGAGCATATTATCACCCCGGGTATCTTTGTACAGCACGTTGTACAAGTAGCGCCAGCACAGTAAGCAATAAGGAGAAATAACATGAGCTACCAGAAACTCAGCCGTGACCAGATTGCACAACGTGTGGCACAAGATATTCCAGATGGTGCCTATGTGAACTTGGGTATTGGCCTACCGACCAAGATCGCGAGCTACTTACCTAACGATAAAGATATTTTTCTTCATTCTGAAAATGGTTTATTGGCTTTTGGCCCACCGCCAGCAGCAGGTGAAGAAGACCCTGAACTGATTAATGCGGGTAAAGAGTTTGTGACCATGCTTGAAGGTGGTAGCTTTTTCCACCATGGCGATTCATTTGCGATGATGCGTGGTGGTCACCTTGATATTGCAGTACTCGGTGCATTTCAGGTTGCTGCGAATGGTGACTTGGCAAACTGGCACACGGGAGCACCCGATGCGATTCCAGCAGTAGGTGGGGCGATGGATTTGGCTGTAGGGGCTAAAAAAGTATTTATCACTACAGACCACGTCACCAAACAAGGTGAGCCGAAG
>NZ_JAWVAV010000120.1:0-1141 GCF_033599315.1 Acinetobacter sp. OYA S30 | reverse complement strand
TAGTGGAGTACCAAAATAATCAACTACATCGTTATAAGTCCGATAGATGTTTTCAAGATCAATCTCATCGATCGAACGGCGGCCAATCTTGTCATCGAGTGCCATAGATACCAAAGCATCAGCAAAGCTCGATGTTGGAAATAGCTCTGTCGTCATTGCCCCATTTTTATAAGTCGGCAACATTCGCTGAAGATCGAAATTGATCTTACGGGACTTAACAGATAAAGCTCCAGTGGTTGCATAAGTACGTGCACGAAAAACTGTTTCATGTTCATATACTGTGCTTTGCAAAGGATAAGCACCGTAAAGCGCCTGCCACTTTACTTCATCAACTACTGTTGTAACTGCCGGAGTTGGAGTTAAACGGCGTGCACGGACGCTACAGCGCCCCTGAAACGTGACCATATCAAGTGTTGCACCAACGGTCTGACGTGACTTTGCTGAACCCTTTAGAATGATCTGCTTCAGCATTGGATTGCCAATGGCTGCACCAGATTCATTAACCGGTGTTACTTCAACTTCAATCGTGACGTTTACAGCTCCCTGATTTCCACCTGAAGAAACTGTGTAAAGTCCATTTGTGGCCACAAAGTTACATAGCACCCGACTTCGTTCAACATTGTCCAGAATGAATGGACCAATCCACTTTTCACCTATTGAACTTATCTTTGGTGATAAAGCTGTTGTTTGTTGGTTACTTAACTCTTTAAGCTTTAACCAGTTGGAGTTTACCGCAGCCGGATTAGACAATGCCATACGGTCATCAGCTACCGATAGAACGCTATATGTACCGTTTAAATCATAAGTCTGGCCGTTAAAAGTAAACGAAGCATTTGTGATTTCTACCCGGTCATTACTAACAAACTTAGTGGTTAAATCAGTATTGTTTGCAGATGCACGCAAGATCTCATTTGGATATGCAAAAAGAAGATAGTTGGTACCTTCCAAGCTTTGTGTATCAGCCGGACGCAAGATCTGGCCATTCACCGAGTTTTGATGCTGAACCGTTAGTGGCGGCGTGGTAATTTCGGTACCAAGCGAAAAATATGGCTCACCTGAAACAATATCTACACCTGGTCGAAAGACTTCTACCGATGCGCCGGCAATATCAACAATGTTGGTTTCACCGTCATATGCACCG
>NZ_JAWVAV010000119.1:0-1141 GCF_033599315.1 Acinetobacter sp. OYA S30 | reverse complement strand
AAGTGGCGTACCAAAATAATCAACTACATCGTTATAAGTCCGATAGATGTTTTCCAGATCAATCTCATCAATCGTACGGCGGCCAATCTTGTCATCCAGTGCCATTGAAACCAGTGCATCAGCAAAGCTTGATGTTGGAAATAGCTCTGTCGTCATTGCACCGTTTTTAAAAGTCGGCAACATCCGCTGGAGATCAAAATTGATCTTGCGGGATTTAACTGACAATGCTCCAGTCGTTGCATATGTACGTGCACGGAAAACCGTTTCATGCTCATACGTTGTGCTTTGCAATGGATATGCACCGTATAGTGCTTGCCACTTCACATCATCGACAACAGTTGTAACTCCAGGAGTTGGAGTTAAACGGCGAGCACGTACACTGCAGCGGCCCTGAAACGTGACCATATCCAGCGTTGCCCCAACCGTTTGGCGTGATTTTGCCGAGCCTTTCAAAATGATCTGCTTCAGCATCGGATTACCAATGGCTGCACCAGATTCATTTACCGGTGTTACCTCAACTTCAATCGTGACGTTTACAGCACCCTGATTTCCACCTGAAGAAACGGTATAAAGTCCATTGGTGGCCACAAAATTACACAGCACCCGACTACGTTCAACATTGTCCAGAATGAATGGACCAATCCATTTTTCACCTATTGAACTGATCTTTGGTGACAAAGCTGCAGTTTGTTGGTTATTTAACTCTTTAAGCTTTAACCAGTTAGCATTAACGGCCGCCGGATTTGATAACGTCATTCGATCATCAGCTACCGATAGAACGCTGTAAGTGCCGTTTAAATCATAAGTCTGGCCGTTAAACGTGAATGAGGCATTGGTAATTTCTACGCGGTCATTACTTACAAACTTAGTGGTTAAATCCGTATTGTTTGCAGATGCCCGAAGGATCTCGTTTGGATATGCAAAATGAAGATAGTTCGTACCTTCTAAAGACTGCGTATCTGCTGGACGCAAGATCTGGCCATTCACCGAGTTTTGATGCTGAACCGTTAAGGGTGGAGTTGTAATTTCGGTACCAAGCGAGAAATATGGCTCACCCGAGACAATATCGACGCCTGGTCGAAAGACCTCTACCGATGCCCCAGCAATATCAACGATATTGGTTTCACCGTCATAAGCACCA
>NZ_JAWVAV010000118.1:0-1149 GCF_033599315.1 Acinetobacter sp. OYA S30 | reverse complement strand
TAAATTTAATTGGGACCATCGACCGTTCCAGTTGAACTCAGCTCAGGGCAAGCGGCAATTTATGCTGCCATTCGCTTCCGGCATTCCCAATTTAAGCCCTAACTTTTCACAAGTTCAAGGAACTGCAGCAATCTCTCAAGGTGGTACAGGGGCAATCACTGCAGCAGAAGCTCGATCAAATCTAGGAGCTGCTGAAAAAGGGGTGAATACTGACATTACTGAAATGAAAGGTTTAGCTACTCCACTTTCAATAGCACAAGGGGGAACAGGAGCGTCTTCTGCTGGTGGAGCTCGTCAAGTACTAGGTTTGGGTGATCTTGGTACCCAAGGTTTCACAGGCGGTAAAATTAGCGAGCTATATGACAAGGTGTCGGTTCCACAATGGGTAGCCGTTTTAGGTGATAACAAGTTTACTTTCCTATCAAATGGCGACTGGCAAGCGGGGAATACAAATAACCCACTTAATATGCCTAGCCGATATGGTTCTTTAATGTCGTATTTGGGATCAAACTCATATGGAACGTATTCATGGCAGATTTTTAAGGCAGTATTGGGTGGACAGCTTTCCTACCGATATGGGGCAGGAAATGATGTCTGGACTACGTGGGGACACATTAAAACCAGCTTTAATACATCAGTCGATGCAAATGGGTTCTTAAAATCGGCATCACCAGTAGTGAAGTTATTTAATGATCATATTGAACTTAATAGTGATGCAGAAAAGCAACCAATCGAATTTAAGAAAGTTGAGGTTGGAGAATATCTACTTAAAGGTTCTTTAGGTTTTGCTCAGGAAGGCTGGTACATCGAGGTTCCAAAAGACGCAAATGGAAACACCATTGTCGCTGTTGTTTATGACACCTTAGAAAATGGTGATCTATCCATCAAGACTTACAAACGTAAGTTTGATTTTGAACTTGCTGCTGTAGTTGCAGACTTGGAAATACCAACAGATATTCCTGAAGGTCGTTGGATTGACATTCGCTTGCATGAAGAGCCTGAACCAGAGCCTGAGCCGCCTACAACTGAAACACCTTTTGATTTCCAACCTACAAACTTATCCGAGGCTGTAGCCGCTGCAATGGTTGGGATGGAACCGCCGGAAGTCTCAGATACCGATGAAACACTTTAACAACTCGCTATTTTAGC
>NZ_JAWVAV010000117.1:0-1150 GCF_033599315.1 Acinetobacter sp. OYA S30 | reverse complement strand
CGCTAAAATAGCGAGTTGTTAAAGTGTTTCATCGGTATCTGAGACTTCCGGCGGTTCCACCCCAGCCATTGCAGCAGCCACAGCCTCGGATAAGTTTGTAGGCTGGAAATCAAAAGGTGTTTCAGTTGTAGGTGGCTCAGGCTCTGGTTCAGGTTCTTCATGCAAGCGAATATCAATCCAGCGACCTTCTGAAATATCTATAGGTAATTCCAAGTCTGCAACAACTGCAGCAAGTTCAAAATCAAACTTACGTTTATAAGTCTTAATAGATAGATCACCGTTTTCCAATGTGTCATACACCACAGCTACGATCGTGTTTCCATTTGCGTCTTTGGGTACTTCGATGTACCAACCTTCTTGGGCAAAGCCTAAAGAGCCTTTAAGTAAATAATCGCCTACATCAACTTTCTTAAATTCAATCGGCTGTTTTTCTGCATCACTATTGAGTTCGATATGGTCGTTAAACAACTTAACTACTGGTGAGGCTGATTTTAAGAATCCGTTTGCATCAACTGATGTATTGAAGCTGGTCTTTAAATGCCCCCATGCTGACCATGCATCAGATCCAGCACCATATCGATATGACATTTGGTGCCCTAGCACACCTTTGAAGAATTGCCATGAATAAGTACCGATTGAATCATTGGCGTGATAGCCCATCAATGTCCCATAACGCATAGGCATATAGAGAGAGTTTGCTGTACTCCCGCCTTGCCAGTCACCATGTGAAATGTTGGCAAATCTATTAAGCCCTAAAACAGACACCCAATCGGAAACAAGTGTCTTATTAAAAAGCGAAGCAACCGCATTTGCTGAATATCCCAATGCACCAGCATCACCCAGACCTAATGCAACTTTCGCACTAATTGCGGAGTTTGCACCCGTTCCACCTTGCGCGATTGAAAGTGCCGTTGTTAAGCCTTTGATCTCGGTAATATCACTATTTACACCACTGGCGGCAGCACCAAGATTATTTCGAGCTTCTGCTGCGGTTGTCGCCCCAGTACCACCTTGAGAGATTGCCGCTGTTCCTTGGACTTGCGAAAAGTTAGGGCTTAAATTGGGAATGCCGGAAGCGAATGGCAGCATAAATTGCCGCTTACCTTGGGCCGAGTTCAACTGGAACGGTCGATGGTCCCAATTAAATTTA
>NZ_JAWVAV010000116.1:0-1168 GCF_033599315.1 Acinetobacter sp. OYA S30 | reverse complement strand
AATCACTTCACACAAACAGCCGGTCCGGTTGAAGAGAAAAATCCTGAAATTCAGGGTTGACTCTGAAAGAGGAAAGCGTAATATACGCCACCTCGCGACAGAGCGCTGAAGCGCGTCGCAACTGCTCTTTAACAATTTATCAGACAATCTGTGTGGGCACTCAAAGTGACATGGATTCTTAACGTCGCAAGACGAAAAATGAATACCAAGTCTCTGAGTGAACACGTAATTCATTACGAAGTTTAATTCACGAGCATCAAACTTAAATTGAAGAGTTTGATCATGGCTCAGATTGAACGCTGGCGGCAGGCCTAACACATGCAAGTCGAACGGTAACAGGAAGCAGCTTGCTGCTTTGCTGACGAGTGGCGGACGGGTGAGTAATGTCTGGGAAACTGCCCGGTGGAGGGGGATAACTACTGGAAACGGTAGCTAATACCGCATAACGTCGCAAGACCAAAGAGGGGGACCTTCGGGCCTCTTGCCACCGGATGTGCCCAGATGGGATTAGCTTGTTGGTGAGGTAACGGCTCACCAAGGCGACGATCCCTAGCTGGTCTGAGAGGATGACCAGCCACACTGGAACTGAGACACGGTCCAGACTCCTACGGGAGGCAGCAGTGGGGAATATTGCACAATGGGCGCAAGCCTGATGCAGCCATGCCGCGTGTATGAAGAAGGCCTTCGGGTTGTAAAGTACTTTCAGCGGGGAGGAAGGGATTGTGGTTAATAACCGCAGTCATTGACGTTACCCGCAGAAGAAGCACCGGCTAACTCCGTGCCAGCAGCCGCGGTAATACGGAGGGTGCAAGCGTTAATCGGAATTACTGGGCGTAAAGCGCACGCAGGCGGTCTGTCAAGTCGGATGTGAAATCCCCGGGCTCAACCTGGGAACTGCATTCGAAACTGGCAGGCTTGAGTCTCGTAGAGGGGGGTAGAATTCCAGGTGTAGCGGTGAAATGCGTAGAGATCTGGAGGAATACCGGTGGCGAAGGCGGCCCCCTGGACAAAGACTGACGCTCAGGTGCGAAAGCGTGGGGAGCAAACAGGATTAGATACCCTGGTAGTCCACGCCGTAAACGATGTCTACTTGGAGGCTGTGCCCTTGAGGCGTGGCTTCCGGAGCTAACGCGTTAAGTAGACCGCCTGGGGAGTACGGCCGCAAGGT
>NZ_JAWVAV010000115.1:0-1194 GCF_033599315.1 Acinetobacter sp. OYA S30 | reverse complement strand
GGCTTTTCACTTGTTTGATGCCTGGCAGTTCCCTACTCTCGCATGGGGAGACCCCACACTACCATCGGCGCTACGGCGTTTCACTTCTGAGTTCGGCATGGGGTCAGGTGGGACCACCGCGCTACGGCCGCCAGGCAAATTCTTTGTGCTCTGTACGCAATACTTTATCGCATCAGCAGCGCTGGCTGCGCAAACTATTGCGTACTTAACTCTGAATCAAAGCTGAAAATCTTCTCAATTCCGCCAAAACATCTTCGGCGTTGTAAGGTTAAGCCTCACGGTTCATTAGTACCGGTTAGCTCAACGCATCGCTGCGCTTACACACCCGGCCTATCAACGTCGTCGTCTTCAACGTTCCTTCAGGAGACTTAAAGTCTCAGGGAGAACTCATCTCGGGGCAAGTTTCGTGCTTAGATGCTTTCAGCACTTATCTCTTCCGCATTTAGCTACCGGGCAGTGCCATTGGCATGACAACCCGAACACCAGTGATGCGTCCACTCCGGTCCTCTCGTACTAGGAGCAGCCCCCCTCAGTTCTCCAGCGCCCACGGCAGATAGGGACCGAACTGTCTCACGACGTTCTAAACCCAGCTCGCGTACCACTTTAAATGGCGAACAGCCATACCCTTGGGACCTACTTCAGCCCCAGGATGTGATGAGCCGACATCGAGGTGCCAAACACCGCCGTCGATATGAACTCTTGGGCGGTATCAGCCTGTTATCCCCGGAGTACCTTTTATCCGTTGAGCGATGGCCCTTCCATTCAGAACCACCGGATCACTATGACCTGCTTTCGCACCTGCTCGCGCCGTCACGCTCGCAGTCAAGCTGGCTTATGCCATTGCACTAACCTCCTGATGTCCGACCAGGATTAGCCAACCTTCGTGCTCCTCCGTTACTCTTTAGGAGGAGACCGCCCCAGTCAAACTACCCACCAGACACTGTCCGCAACCCGGATTACGGGCCTACGTTAGAACACCAGCCATTAAAGGGTGGTATTTCAAGGGCGGCTCCACGCAGACTGGCGTCCACGCTTCAAAGCCTCCCACCTATCCTACACATCAAGGACCAGTGTTCAGTGTCAAGCTATAGTAAAGGTTCACGGGGTCTTTCCGTCTTGCCGCGGGTACACTGCATCTTCACAGCGAGTTCAATTTCACTGAGTCTCGGGTGGAGACAGCCTGGCCATCATTAC
>NZ_JAWVAV010000114.1:0-1203 GCF_033599315.1 Acinetobacter sp. OYA S30 | reverse complement strand
TTATGCAGTTACTTTAGCAACAACACCAGCACCTACAGTACGACCACCTTCACGGATCGCAAAACGTAGACCTGGGTCCATTGCGATTGGGTGGATTAATTCTACTGACATTTCAACGTTGTCACCTGGCATTACCATTTCAACGCCTTCTTTCAACTGGATCGCACCAGTTACGTCAGTTGTACGGAAGTAGAACTGTGGACGGTAACCATTTAAGAATGGAGTGTGACGACCACCTTCTTCTTTAGAAAGTACGTATACTTCTGCGTCGAATTTAGTGTGCGGCTTGATTGTACCTGGTTTAGCAAGTACTTGTCCACGTTGTACTTCTTCACGCTTAGTACCACGAAGTAAGATACCACAGTTCTCACCTGCACGGCCTTCGTCAAGAAGTTTACGGAACATTTCTACGCCAGTTACAGTTGTTTTAACTGTATCTTTAATACCAACGATCTCTACTTCTTCACCAACTTTGATGATACCAGCTTCAACACGGCCTGTTACTACTGTACCACGACCAGAAATTGAGAATACGTCTTCGATTGGCATCAAGAATGCTTTGTCGATTGCACGCTCTGGCTCTGGGATGTAAGAGTCAAGTGCTGCTACAAGAGCAAGAACTGATTCTTCACCGTAAGGACCAGCTTCACCGTTAAGCGCTGCAAGAGCTGAACCACGGATTACTGGAGTGTCATCACCTGGAAAGTCATAAGTAGAAAGAAGTTCACGTACTTCCATTTCTACTAATTCAAGTAATTCTTCGTCATCAACAAGGTCGCATTTGTTTAAGAATACGATGATGTAAGGTACACCTACCTGACGAGAAAGAAGGATGTGCTCACGAGTTTGTGGCATTGGACCGTCAGTTGCAGCACATACAAGGATCGCGCCGTCCATCTGAGCAGCACCAGTGATCATGTTTTTAACATAGTCGGCGTGGCCTGGGCAGTCAACGTGTGCGTAGTGACGAGTTGGAGAATCGTATTCTACGTGTGATGTATTAATTGTAATACCACGTGCTTTTTCTTCAGGTGCTGAGTCGATTTGTGAGTAATCTTTCGCTTCACCGCCGTAAGTTTTTGCACAAATTGTTGCAATCGCAGCAGTTAAAGTTGTTTTACCATGGTCAACGTGACCGATTGTACCCACGTTTACGTGTGGTTTATTACGTTCAAACTTGGCTTTAGCCATGATGATCTTCCT
>NZ_JAWVAV010000113.1:0-1244 GCF_033599315.1 Acinetobacter sp. OYA S30 | reverse complement strand
GGGACCAATATACATATATATTCATACAATTGATGATCAACATAGTATACTTCATCCGCTTAATCGGCTCATCTTTTTATGCAGGTGCTTTCCTCGCCATGAACAAACCGTCGTCTTCCCGTTTTTTATTAAAATCATTCGGCATGGCTGCCGTATGCATGAGTTTAGCTGCTTGTGGTGATAAAGCTTGGTGGTCAAACGATGATGAGCCTGAACTAGAAAGCCAACAGATTAAACGTCTAATTCCATCGCGTGTGCATGACCGTGAGTCATGGGCAAATGATATCGATGACATCATGAGAGAGTTAGATATTCAAAAAAATAAAAAAAATGTCTGCAGTATTATTGCCGTTGTCGATCAAGAATCTAACTTTGTTGCCAACCCTCAGGTGTCTGGATTAGGACAAAAGGCTGTTGAGGAAGTGAGTACACGTTTAAATGAAAAATTTGAAGATAAACTTGGCAAAACCGTTGGTGGAACAATTGCTGGTTATTTTGAAGAAGTTCTAAGAACTCAGCCTTCTCCTGATAACAACTATATGAGTCAAATGCGTAAAGTTAAAACCGAGAAAGAACTCGACTTACTTTACCGAGAAATTTTCGACTTCATGGCTAAACATTATCATGTGAGTGCCTTAACTGGCGCAGCCAAATTGGTTGGTCAAGATATTGGCGAGAAAATGAACCCTATTACGACTTTGGGCTCAATGCAAGTTCATATTAATTATGCGAAAGCCAATAAGCGTTCGAGTATGAGTACTGCTGCGCTCCGCGATGACCTATATACTGAATACGGTGGTTTATATTACGGCATACATCGTTTAATGGTTTATCCGGCAGACTATGATAAAGCTATTTATCGTTTTGCGGATTATAACTCTGGTATGTACTCTAGTCGTAATGCAGCTTTTCAAAAAATGCTACGAGAACTTACTGATAATGATATAAGCCTTGATGGCGATCTACTTCTTTATACAAAAGATGGTGATCCACGCGCAACTCAAAGCGAGTCAGAAAAAGAGCTGATTACAGTATTTGCAAAAAATAATATCTTAGTTACACCAAGACAAATTCGTAATGATCTTAAATTAGAAAAAGAGAAAAAGTTTGAGAGTACTCAAACTTATATTGCGCTGACTAAACTTTATAAATCCAAAACTAGCAAAGAGCCACTTTATGCAATTATGCCTCAAGTAGTGATTTCTGGGCCTAAATTAAGTCGTGATTATAATACTAATTGGTAC
>NZ_JAWVAV010000112.1:0-1309 GCF_033599315.1 Acinetobacter sp. OYA S30 | reverse complement strand
TGAACCGTACCGGGTTTGTCGGAGACATTTTTATTTAAGTTAGGCCACGTGACCTAACGGGTTAATCTTATCATAGTACATTGCTTCAAACTCAAAAGGCGATACATAACCCAATGCGCTGTGTACACGCTTTTTGTTGAACCAATCTACCCAATTTAATGTCGCAAGTTGTACATCCGCTAAACCTTGCCAGTCTGCTTTTAAATATTCAATCACCTCTGTTTTGTATAACCCATTCACTGTTTCAGCCAAAGCGTTATCGTATGAATCACCGGTCGTACCGACTGATGCTCGTAAATTTGCTGCTTCTAAACGATTGGTATAGCGAATTGAAAGATATTGAACACCTCTATCTGAATGATGAATCACATTCTTAGGCATACCTCGGTCATGCAATGCTTGCTCTAGTGCATCGAGCACCATGTCTGTATTCATACGTGTTGATACTTTCCATCCAACAATCGCTCGTGAGAACACATCAATAATAAAGGCGGTATAGACCCAGCCTGAATGAGTTTGAATATACGTGAAGTCACCGACCCATAGTTGGTTTGGATAATCAGCAGTAAAATTACGTTTCACTAAATCATCCGCTCTTTTTTGATCATCTCGGCTACGGGTGGTGTATTTATTCTTCCCACGCCAAACACCCTGTATACCTAGCTTCTTCATCAAGCGAACCACTGTACAGCGTGCAATAACATAACCTTCACGTTTCAGTTGTTGCCAAACTTTACGTACACCATATCGACCTGAACTTTCTTTCCAAATTCGTTTAATTTGTTCAGCATGATGCAAATCATGTAGATCTCGCTTTGCTCGATGTTCTGGGTTTTCAGCAATATCTAGTGTTCGATAATAGGTAGAAGCTGAGATCGGTAAAATCCTACAAATCGCCTCAACACCATATAACGCCTTATTGTTATGGATGAAATCCACCATTATTTGTGTGGGCGGTCGAGCTCCGCCTGGGCGAAAAAAGCGGCTGCTTTACGCAGAATTTCATTGGCACGCTTTAATTCTTTGATTTCACGTTCCATTTGCTTCATTTTTTCTTGATCAGAGATCTGTTGTACTTTGATAGGATTTTGCTCATCTAAATGCTTTTGATGCCAAGCACGAAGTGTTTCAGGAGTACAACCAATCTTAGGCGCAATAGCTGTGATCGCAGCCCAATTAGATGGATAGTCTTTTTCAGATTCAATCAATAATTGAACCGCTCTTTCTCTGATTTCAGGGGTATATTTTAATTTGGTCATCGGAACATTCTCTCAGAATACTGAGTCTCCGACAAACCCGGTACGGTTCA
>NZ_JAWVAV010000111.1:0-1318 GCF_033599315.1 Acinetobacter sp. OYA S30 | reverse complement strand
GAGCCTGTAAATTATTTTGTGTAAGTTCCATTTTTTATAAATGATCTTTTAATCGATCATCGAACTGAATCGTAAACCAATTCATTGCTAAACGCCAATTTTGAATTGGCATCGTCCATTTCTTCGCAGCATTTGATGTTGCTAAGTAAATGACCTTCTTTACTGAGTCATCAGATGAAAAGATTTTCCTTTTCTTCGTTGAATGGCGTATTACGCTATTCAACGACTCAATCGCATTTGTTGTATAAATCGCATGACGTATTTCGGCTGGATAGCTAAAGATCGTTCGGATATTTTCCCAATTGGCCCTCCAGGATTCTCCAATTTTGGGATACTGGTGATTCCATTGATCACAGAAGATGTCTAGGGACTTTAAAGCATTTTCCTCTGTACTTGCCTGATAAATCGCTTTCAGACCCGACGTAACAGCCTTGTAGTCTTTCCAGCTTACAAATCTCAGGCTATTGCGTACAACATGCACAATACACAGTTGAATATCAGTATGAGGGTAAACAGAGGCTATCGCGTCAGGAAAGCCTTTTAATCCATCTACACAGGCAACAAGAATGTCCTGTACTCCTCGATTTTTTAGCTCTGTCATGACTGACAGCCAGAATTTGGCACCTTCTGTCTGAGTAATCCACATACCCAGTAATTCTTTTTGCCCATCCATATTGATGCCTAAAGCAAGGTATACGGACTTGTTAATCACATTGGAGTGCTGACGGACTTTGACAACAATACAGTCAAGATAGACAACAGGATAAAGGCTATCTAAGGCTCTATTTTGCCACTCAGTCACTTGCTCAATCACAGCATCGGTAACTTTGCTGATGAGAGATGCTGACACATCGGCATCGTACATTTCTTTGAAGAAGGCTACAATTTCCCTATTAGTCATTCCTTTTGCATACAGTGAGAGGATTTGGTCATCCATACTGGTGATGCGTGTTTGGTGCTTTTTGATAATTTGTGGCTCAAATGAACCTTCTCGATCACGGGGAATATCTAAAGCCAGTTGTCCATCTTGAGTTGTAATGGTTTTAGAACTAAACCCATTACGGCTATTTGAGCCTTTCTTGGGCTGATGCTTTTCATAACCGAGATGGTCTGAAAGTTCAGTATTGAGTGCAGTTTCAATCATGAATTTTTTAAAGACTGCTGTCATTTGGTTTAAGTCTTCTGGTGTTTTTAGACCTTTAGCCAATTCGGCAGCCATACTTTTGATTGTTGCTTCATCCATGTGAAGTACCTTTTGTAATTATCCTCTGAAGGATAAATGAAAATTAAGTACTTACACAAAATTTAGAACAGTCCC
>NZ_JAWVAV010000110.1:0-1324 GCF_033599315.1 Acinetobacter sp. OYA S30 | reverse complement strand
TATTTCGGCTAATTAATTCATGCCGTTGCATACTGCCAATTACTTCATTTTCTAGGTTAGATAACTCACCCTTTTCCGAGCGTAATAGGGACTGCACATATTTAATTCGATAATCTGCCAGATCGGCCCGACAAATAAAGCTTGAGTAACTCCAATCTGGATGGTCTTTTAAAATTTCATCACTAATCACGTTACGGATGACTTCACCCGATACTAAATCTTTTAAAGGAAAGCTCTTTCCACATACGGCGCATTGGCGACACTGATTTTTATTCTCCATATTATCCAGCTCGCAATTAATCATAAGATTAGTATATAAACGATTTTTATTGAACGCATCGTAAATAAAAATAGCGCTCTAACCTAAAATCTGTAAAGTCGCTGAAACTATTTTTCGGTGGGCAGAAATCACAGGCTTCATATAATAAGATTTAAATGTCAGGAGTAGCGCAGAAAGATTAGGCTTTTCATAAATTATATTCTTGTAAAATATCATTTTTATTATTGAGAATTTTTTAGGGTGTCAAGGGAAAACATCTATGGTTTACTTCAACAATCATAACTTTGTAAGTTATAACCTTGTGCCTATAAACTTTTGATCTATAGCGTCCTAAGCCGAATCGAGACCTTTTGGGTGAGTACACACTAACGTTATACGTTTCGGTGCATGCTACTCTTTTCGATCCCTATCACACCCTTGAGATATAGTTTAGCCAGCACTCTGCGGGATTGTTTTTCTAAGAAAAGCGAATTTTTATTATTTTTGGGAATTTTTACGCCATTAGGCAAATTTAAAAGAATATATTCCCATTTATCTATAATTAGTTAAATTTAAATTCCACTTTATTTGTGTTTTTCGGTTTATTTTACCAACTCATTAATTATTTTGAGCAATGGTCCATCAGACTATAAAAGTAAATTACCCTTCACTTTTTAGCTGTGAAGGGCAAAATTCTTTTATAAAGAAATAAAACCATGCTTACGGGCTTGGTAAACGGTACATAAAGCGATAAGAGCAAAAGCCAGCATAAACCACGGAAAAGAAGCCGCCCCAAAACTTTCAAGCAGTCCCCCACCAACCATTCCACCGAATGCGATAGCAAGGTTAAATACAGTGACCAACATAGATTGAGCTACGTCGGCTTCGTGACCCGCAGTATTTGCCAAAGCTGTTTGTAATAAGGTTGGTGCACCACCAAAAGTTATTCCCCATAACATAACACCCGTCAGTACAACAAAACTTGAAGAACTATAAACACCCAAGAGCGCTGTTGCGATTGCAAAGATAAATAAGCTCAAAAGCGTTATTTTTCTTAATGAACGA
>NZ_JAWVAV010000109.1:0-1363 GCF_033599315.1 Acinetobacter sp. OYA S30 | reverse complement strand
AGGGCGACATCATCCTTATTAAAATGGGGTGACGAAGGCAGCGGCTTACCCGTTACCGGGTTTAACTGTTTTGCTTTTGCCAGCTCTGCAATAAGCGATTCACCCGGTTTGGCTGGCGGAATATTGGCCTTGCGCTCTTCCAGCCATTTTAGTTTACCGTCCCAGGCTGGCAGCGGTGCCGGTGGCAACGGCACAATGTCGTTGATTTCCGGGACAGTTGGACTGGCGTAGGAATAATCAGACAGGATTTTCCAGATTTTTTCATAGCGGAGTGCTCGCTCTTGATCTTTTTTCAACCCTAAGTAATCAAGTGTTTCTGACGGTTCAGGACCATTAAATCCACTGGCTAAAAAACTGGCTGCCCCCGGATTGCCAGCAGCAGTTCCTAGTTGAAATGACTCTATTGCTTCCTTATATTTTTTTTCTATCGCATAAATATTTCCTAATGAATTTGCAGCCACTCCCTCACCTTGTTCAGCAGCACAATGAAGCATCTGACGGGCAATATCCGGCGCCATTTGGACTGGAGATAATTTCTTCCCAACGTAAGCCTGAGCCTGTGCATTCCCCTCATCCGCGGCCTTGCGGTAATAACGCAGCGCCATCTCGTCATCCTGCTGTAATCCCGCAGCGCCGTGCTGCAGATAAACCGCGACAAAGTAATAACCTGAAGCCACACCGGCATCGATTAGCGCCTGGCTCATCCGCAGACGCTCAGCGCCGCTGAGATGGAAATGCCCCCGCATCGCACCATTCTGCAGATTAATATTGGCCCTGTAGTGCCCGTTCTCTGCCGCTATACGGTAAAGCCGTTCAATTTCTGCATCGACTTTTGCGTCTTCCTTTAACTGGTTATTCTTCTGCAGCCAGCGCGCGTACTTAAATAAAATCTCACTGTCCACAGAAGGCTGCGGAATATTTTCATGTTTGCAGGTAAACGCCAGCCGGGCATTGATCGTTGATAACGGGTCCACGGCGGGTTTATGGCCGGCCGGAGCGACCGTTGTCTGATCGCAGGCCGCGAGCAACAGGCAGGTCAGCAATACGCCTGCTGAACAGTATGTTCGTCTCGGTAATGACATTGTCTTTTATCCTTCCCTGAAATACCCGGGAATATCTTCCCGGGTTTAAGCCGGAGACTTACGCCTCTCCCACCAGCCGCCATTCCACTGCGCGTTCCTCACGCACCCGTTTATCACTGAACGGCCACGGACGCGGATGCAGCCTCTCAACAATATCCATCGGCATGGTTTCACCTTCGGCAAAGTAACGGATCTCTTCCTGACTGATACCCGTATGCGGTATCCAGGCGATCTGCCAGTAGCCGCTTTTCGGGCAGGCTTCACCGCTGCGGCACAGCAGC
>NZ_JAWVAV010000108.1:0-1387 GCF_033599315.1 Acinetobacter sp. OYA S30 | reverse complement strand
TCCCTAAGGATAACCCCATCAATTAACCTTCCGGCACCGGGCAGGCGTCACACCGTATACGTCCACTTTCGTGTTTGCACAGTGCTGTGTTTTTAATAAACAGTTGCAGCCAGCTGGTATCTTCGACTGATTTCAGCTCCATCCGCGAGGGACTTCACCTACATATCAGCGTGCCTTCTCCCGAAGTTACGGCACCATTTTGCCTAGTTCCTTCACCCGAGTTCTCTCAAGCGCCTTGGTATTCTCTACCTGACCACCTGTGTCGGTTTGGGGTACGATTTCGTGTTACCTGATGCTTAGAGGCTTTTCCTGGAAGCAGGGCATTTGTCACTTCAGCACCGTAGTGCCTCGTCATCACGCCTCAGCCTTGACTCTCCGGATTTGCCTGGAAAGTCAGCCTACACGCTTAAACCGGGACAACCGTCGCCCGGCCGACATAGCCTTCTCCGTCCCCCCTTCGCAGTAACACCAAGTACAGGAATATTAACCTGTTTCCCATCGACTACGCCTTTCGGCCTCGCCTTAGGGGTCGACTCACCCTGCCCCGATTAACGTTGGACAGGAACCCTTGGTCTTCCGGCGAGCGGGCTTTTCACCCGCTTTATCGTTACTTATGTCAGCATTCGCACTTCTGATACCTCCAGCATGCCTCACAGCACACCTTCAACGGCTTACAGAACGCTCCCCTACCCAACAACACATAGTGTCGCTGCCGCAGCTTCGGTGCATGGTTTAGCCCCGTTACATCTTCCGCGCAGGCCGACTCGACCAGTGAGCTATTACGCTTTCTTTAAATGATGGCTGCTTCTAAGCCAACATCCTGGCTGTCTGAGCCTTCCCACATCGTTTCCCACTTAACCATGACTTTGGGACCTTAGCTGGCGGTCTGGGTTGTTTCCCTCTTCACGACGGACGTTAGCACCCGCCGTGTGTCTCCCGTGATAACATTCTCCGGTATTCGCAGTTTGCATCGGGTTGGTAAGCCGGGATGGCCCCCTAGCCGAAACAGTGCTCTACCCCCGGAGATGAGTTCACGAGGCGCTACCTAAATAGCTTTCGGGGAGAACCAGCTATCTCCCGGTTTGATTGGCCTTTCACCCCCAGCCACAGGTCATCCGCTAATTTTTCAACATTAGTCGGTTCGGTCCTCCAGTTAGTGTTACCCAACCTTCAACCTGCCCATGGCTAGATCACCGGGTTTCGGGTCTATACCCTGCAACTTAACGCCCAGTTAAGACTCGGTTTCCCTGCGGCTCCCCTATACGGTTAACCTTGCTACAGAATATAAGTCGCTGACCCATTATACAAAAGGTACGCAGTCACCCCATAAAGAGGCTCCCACTGCTTGTACGTACACGGTTTCAGGTTCTTTTTCACTCCCCTCGCC
>NZ_JAWVAV010000107.1:0-1427 GCF_033599315.1 Acinetobacter sp. OYA S30 | reverse complement strand
TCTTGACATCCACGGAAGACTGCAGAGATGCGGTTGTGCCTTCGGGAACCGTGAGACAGGTGCTGCATGGCTGTCGTCAGCTCGTGTTGTGAAATGTTGGGTTAAGTCCCGCAACGAGCGCAACCCTTATCCTTTGTTGCCAGCGGTCCGGCCGGGAACTCAAAGGAGACTGCCAGTGATAAACTGGAGGAAGGTGGGGATGACGTCAAGTCATCATGGCCCTTACGACCAGGGCTACACACGTGCTACAATGGCATATACAAAGAGAAGCGACCTCGCGAGAGCAAGCGGACCTCATAAAGTATGTCGTAGTCCGGATTGGAGTCTGCAACTCGACTCCATGAAGTCGGAATCGCTAGTAATCGTGGATCAGAATGCCACGGTGAATACGTTCCCGGGCCTTGTACACACCGCCCGTCACACCATGGGAGTGGGTTGCAAAAGAAGTAGGTAGCTTAACCTTCGGGAGGGCGCTTACCACTTTGTGATTCATGACTGGGGTGAAGTCGTAACAAGGTAACCGTAGGGGAACCTGCGGTTGGATCACCTCCTTACCTTAAAGAACCTGCCTTTGTAGTGTCCACACAGATTGTCTGATAGATGTAGAGAAGCAAGGCGTCTTGCGATTGAGACTTTGTGTCCCCTTCGTCTAGAGGCCCAGGACACCGCCCTTTCACGGCGGTAACAGGGGTTCGAATCCCCTAGGGGACGCCACTTGCTGGTTTGTGTGAGTGAAAGTCGCCGGCCGTTATATCTCAAAACTGACTTGCGAGTCATGTTTGAGATATTTGCTCTTTAAAAATCTGGATCAAGCTGAAAATTGAAACACAGAACAACGAAAGTTGTTCGTGAGTCTCTCAATTATCGCAACCATGAAGGATCCTGTCACAGGTGACGTGAGCGAAGTGAAGACAAGGCGTACCGCACGCAGCGAGCGCAGTGGACTTACTGTCCATGAGCATCGCGAGTACGGAACAACGCAGTATTCACGACGCGCAACGAACCGGACAGAACAAGACCTCTTCGGGTTGTGAGGTTAAGCGACCAAGCGTACACGGTGGATGCCCTGGCAGTCAGAGGCGATGAAGGACGTGCTAATCTGCGAAAAGCGTCGGCGAGGTGATATGAACCTTTGACCCGGCGATGTCCGAATGGGGAAACCCAGTGTGATTCGTCACACTATCGTTAACTGAATACATAGGTTAACGAGGCGAACCGGGGGAACTGAAACATCTAAGTACCCCGAGGAAAAGAAATCAACCGAGATTCCCCCAGTAGCGGCGAGCGAACGGGGAGCAGCCCAGAGCCTGAATCAGCCAGTGTGGTAGTGGAAGTGTCTGGAAAGGCACGCGATACAGGGTGACAGCCCCGTACACAAAACCGCACCGGTTGTGAGCTCGATGAGTAGGGCGGGACACGTGGTATCC
>NZ_JAWVAV010000106.1:0-1515 GCF_033599315.1 Acinetobacter sp. OYA S30 | reverse complement strand
ATTCCTCGTCATATTGCTTATCGAGCAAATGATCGTGACTCTTCATATAGCCCCCTTCAAACCACTAAAACGATCCAGTGCAAAGATATCTCCAGTCTTCGCAGTATTTAATCGTGGTGATTCAGCCTTGAATGTCACAGCTTTATGATTCATGGCAACACTGGAGAGTTGTAGACCTAGTAGATAAAACATTGGTGTATTCAAGTTATCTGAACTATAAAGGCGGTAATTTACGGTCGGCTTTACATTAGAATATTGCCCCTCAATTACCCGTTCAAACTCATCCGGCAAAATATCACCAAGCCCAGATATTGAAACGGTCAAAGTCTGGTCCAGATCACCGAGCATTCCGGATCTTTGAATTGTCATAGGAAGGTATTCGTAAAATACTTGCCCCGCGCCTTCATTGTGCTGAACATACACCCCGCGATCATCATTACGGACTACCCGGTAAGTATTCATAAAAGAAGGGTGTGATAGTTCAATACATTCCAATTGATAAACATCTACTTTTCGATTGAAAAAGAATTTGGCATATTCGTTATCCATTAGACCTCCCAATCTTTGATAAGTGCCTGATCAGCGATAAGGTTAGGCTGGTTTTGAACAACTTCGAGCTGTGCATTTACCCGGTAAAGGTTGCCATTCACTTCATTGGTCTTGAACGAGTTGGGAATGAAATTGCATAGATATTGCTGACGTGTTCCCTGATCAATCACCAGATCCGCATAGAATGAGGCTGGCTTATTCTGGTAGACCCGCCAGAAGGCCATCATTTTATTGAAATCGGTTTTACTTAAATTCCAGTTCACATCAACAATGTGGCTATTACGCTTTACATCGATGTAATAGCGACCACGTCCGCCATCCATCTGCTGACGTTTCACATCATCACCTGGTGTTACGCCATAGCCGCTGGTCTGGGGATTTAGCTTTAACTTGTACATAACTTTCCTTCAGGTAATAAAAAACCACCCCGAAAGGTGGTTTTGTTAATTAACGATTCCGTCTTGCTGTCGTATTCTCAGTCAAAGACCGACTAATGGTTGAGTTTGGATTTGCAATTTGATCACTAACAAGCTTCGGTACCTTTCTTGGAAGCTGCTTATCCAGTTCATCTGTAACAATGATCCGGACTGTTTGCTCATCCAGTTGTTCAGCTTTAACTGTCGCCCCACTCACCTGATTAATCACTTCAATTTTGAAATTGATTGTCGGTGAAGCAGGCTCAATTGAAGGCATAATCTCAGCCTGAGGACGTGACGATTGCCCTAAAGTAAAGTCCTGCACGCCTTCAAGATTTGATCGATCCTGAACTAAACCATTTGATGAGAAGTAGACCTTGCCATCGTGGAATAGATCAGAACTGGCCGAAGAAGAAGCGATAGGTACGCTTCTATTACCCTTATAAATAATCTGAGTATCTTGAACCGGTTGATTAAAGATATCAGATTGCTTTTGGCTTTCTATAAAGGCATTAGAGCTCATCATTGCACGGCGCATGACACTATCAGT
>NZ_JAWVAV010000105.1:0-1564 GCF_033599315.1 Acinetobacter sp. OYA S30 | reverse complement strand
TGTTTGAGGAAGTCACATTAGATGACTTATAAGCTTTTACGTCACAAGGACTTTACAGCAGAATGGGAAAAACTCCCTGTTGCTATACGAGATCAATTTAAAAAGAAACTAGCCAAAGTCATAGAGCAGCCACATATTCCAAAGAATATGCTTAGAGGCGATCTTGCAGGTTGCTATAAAATCAAATTATTAAAAGCTGGTGTCCGACTTGTCTATCAAGTTAAAGATGATCAGGTAGTTATCCTGCTCATTACCGTCGGAAAACGAGCTGATAGCATAGTTTATGACGAAGCGAAAAAGCGAATTAAAGACTAAAAATGGGAGCTTAAAGCCATTGCTGTCCCACAATTTTTCACAAGAGGAAGCTCATTTGAGCTTCCTCTTGTTTTATGGGTATTTTATCGGGTGAAAATAAAGCTTTTAAAGTTCTTCTTTCAAACAAATTCACTTGAATTATTCTGAGTAAACGTTGAACTGTCCAACCTGTTTTTCCTAAATGTCGAGCGAAACTCACCAATAAATAGGCGATCATCGCAATCCAGATTTGTGTCTGAATTGCGTTCCTGCTGCGGCCTAGAAACGCTTTTAATTTGAGATTCTGCTTAATCGCCTTAAAGAACAGCTCAACTTTCCAACGATCTTTATAAATCGCCGCAATGGTGGAGGCGGCTAAATGAAAGTTATTGCTGAGAAAGCTAAAGTGCTTGCCACTTTGCTGATCTCTATATTCAATTCTTCTTAACACTGGGGCTTTTCTTTTTAGGGCATGTGCGCTATTCAGCTGAATGGTTTCATCTTTTAGAATACCTTTGGATTCAAGCACTGGATGTTGCTGGATCACCTGATACACAGATTTAGGCCTAAAACGTGTGACAAATCCAATGTTTTGAGCAGTCAGATTTGCATACCATTGGTAATCGACATAGCCTTTATCAAAAACTACAATGCTGCCAGCAGGAAACTGGAATTTGCGGCCTTGTACCATGTCATTTTCTTTGCCATTTTCAACTGCAACAAACTCAGGAATATCATTGCTGTGATTCAATCCTATACTGAGTTTCATGCTGGCTTTTGAGTCGTGAACTTTGGCCCATTCACATAAGGAAAGCGACAGGTCAATATGACTGGCATCCAAGGAATACAAGGGATTCTTAAAGCGAAATTTATGAGCTACTTTTGAGTGTTCATAGTATTTAAGCAACTTGTAAAATAGCTGTTGATACAAGGCAGCAGGCTGCTGCTCATTGATTCGTGCCAGCGTGCTTCGGGGAATAGACTTTGCTCCGAGATGACTCAGCTTTTCCTGTTGGCACTCCAAATTGGATTGAATATCTCTCAGACTTTGCCTACAAGAGAATTGAGACATCAATATGGCAATAAACTGATCCCACCGGGAAGCCGCTCTAAATTTCTGTCCAACATGGTGTACTTTAGCAAGTTGTTCAAAATCCTGTCGCACAACAGGTTTAATTAGCTCATGAAATACGGTATTCTGATGTGACAAAACCTGAATCCTGGTCGTTAAAGTGTTTGTTTGCACTCATATTTTAACTGTTAGGACTCA
>NZ_JAWVAV010000104.1:0-1569 GCF_033599315.1 Acinetobacter sp. OYA S30 | reverse complement strand
AAAACTCTATGGAATTGCTATTTTTGATCATTATTTAACCAATTTTATTGGCAAGAAGTATCAAACTTGCTCAAAAAAAATCCGCTTTGTTTCCAAAGCGGATTTTTGCGGTAGTTTTGGGTTATGTAAAATAGCTAAGTACATGATTTTATTTAACTTATAAAAGACGATTTCGGATAACGCCCATTATGTTAAATGAAGCCAATAGGGTGAAGATTTATATATTAGCGATCTAAAATCTAAAAAAATTCTATTTTATTGATATATTTAGTTTTCTATTAAAATTTGGTGTTTCTTGTGAAGACATGGAAGAAAGTAACTACATGGATAGTATCCATTTTAGCTTTATTAGCTTTAATCGTAGGAGGGACAGTTCTGTATTTAATACAAAAGAGTAAAAAGGAAGAAAGACTAGTTAATTCTGCTTATAAAGAATTAATACCAGATAACATTGATTCATATCCAGAGCTTAAAAACTATTATTTAAATTTATATCGTCAAGGTTTAATTGAAAAAGATCTACCTATTTCTCCTGATGAAGATCCGACAATTCCAGACAAAGTTACTTTAATTCAAGGTAATTGTTATAGCCAATTTCTTGATTTGAATTATGATGAGCTCCAAATAGGTCTAAAGAATTTTGATAAAGAAATTGATTTTGAAGGTTATAATTTATTAGATGGAGTTATGTCGAAATTTAATGAAATCCCACCTATTTCTAATACCTTGGCACTATATGGATCTGATAAAAAAATTAGTAGGAAAGAACTTTGTACCCTTGCCAATATGTATGAAAAAGGGAAAGAGTATGAAGAAAAACTGATTGAAGAAGCACGTAAAAATAGTATAAAAGCTAATCTATAGACTTATAACTCTACTTTTTTATTATTTAGGTTGAAAATGCATAAATCATACTTATTTCTAGGAACCTTTCTTTTTTCAAATTCAATATTTGCTTTAGAGAAATTACCCATGAGTCATACGGGTTTAGAAAAATTAAAAATGCAAGAAATTGGGTATGTGATTAAAAATTTTTTACCTGACTCAAATGTATCTCGAATTGACTGGGATTATAAATCAAATGACCAGTCTATAATTTGGCTTCATAAGCCTTATTTTGAACAAAGATTTAATGATGGATCTGTTGAGACTGTACGAAAAGGTGTATTTCGATCTAATGTCTTAGGGGTACAGACTACTTATCTACAGGATAGAAAATATGAATTACCTTGGTCGGTTATCTATAAAGGTGGTATGGCTAAATTTGGGGTAACAGAGATTCAATTTCATCCTAATTTACCAGATATCGATATTATTGATTCATCTCAGTGTTTTGGTAGTGAATATCAGAATTGTGCTTTCAATCCGATACAATCTCTAAAGCGTGTTGGCGTAAATAGTAAAATGATTTGCCAAGATAGCTTCGGTAGTGGATCAAATTTTCAAAAAGTATATTTGTTAACATCAAGTAATAAAAAGCCTACTTATGCTATTTATTCCATGAGTACGGGCTCTGGAGGGTCATCTACCGATTTTATTCTGATATCGAATTTTATCTGAGTTTGAAAC
>NZ_JAWVAV010000102.1:0-1795 GCF_033599315.1 Acinetobacter sp. OYA S30 | reverse complement strand
CAGTTGGTAGTTGAAGGATTTTTTCAAGTTGATCAGCAAATTTTTTGGCGTAAGTGAGTCCTCTTACCTCATGTACTGGAAAGACTAACTATATAGAGTCAAGTGAAAATTAGCTAAATCAAAAAAATATTTTATAACAGTTAAGTCCAAAAAATGAGTACAACAAATAGACCTTTCACTATTAGATTTTTTTGATTGTTCAATAGCTAATCGGAAACAATCTTATAAGGTTCATTTTTAGTTAAAATAGCATGAATCACATAACAAAGCTTACGAGAAACAGCACCTAAGGCCGTCAGATGATGCTTTCCCTCAGAAATTTTTTTCTGATAAAACGCGCGAAAAACAGGATCACATTGAGAAGCAACTAGAGCAGCTGAAAACAAGGCTTTTCGTAAGTATGGAGATCCACGCTTGCTCATAACATTATGTGTTGCTTCGTATTGCCCAGATTGGGACACAGACGCGTCTATGCCAGCATAAGCAACCAGTTTTTTCGGATTAGAAAATTTGCGAATGTCTCCAATTTCACCAAGAATTGTCGCGCCATTTATAGGGCCGATTCCAGGGATTGTGAGAATAACAGAGTCTAAATTACTCATTATGCGCTTAATTTCTTTTTCAGTTTCTTTTACTTGGCTTTCGATGAATTTCAATTGTTCAATCATGGAGCGTAATTGAAATGTAAAAGCTTCTTGAGCAAATTTCACTCCAAAGGAGTTAGAAGCTGCTTGCTTCAATTGATCTGCTTTCTCTGGCTTTATTCGGTTCCTGCTTAACTCAGCTAAGTATTGAGCCAACGTTTCTGCCGAAATTTCTTCTAGCTCTATAGGAGAACTAAACTCAAGCAATAACTCTTTAGACGCTTTTCCGAAAATACCTTGTTTAGAAAAAATTGATGCATATTCAGGAAACACTTGATCTAGTACAGCTATGATTTTTCGTTTGAAGTCGCTTGCGGTACCTACTAAATAGGTTCGGTAACGTGAAAGTTGTTTTAACGAAAAAACATTTTCATCAGACAATACTGTTTCTACAAAGGAACCATAACGCATCAAGTCAGCAATCAAAACAGAATCAATAATATCATTTTTTCGTTTTCTGATTTCTGTTCCTTTGCGCCAGCCATCGGTTTGAAGAGGATTCACAACGTGAATCAAAAAGTCTGATTCGTGGAGGTATGAAAAGATGGAGAGCCAATAATGACCCGTAGCTTCCATTCCGACAATAAAGTCAGCGGGAGTCTCTGAATATTTTGAAAGCCGCTCAATCAGGGAATCAGCTCCTTCAGTAGTGTTAGGGAAAGAAAAACCTTTTAGGATCACTTTACCTTCTTCACTCATTAAAGAAGCCACGTGAGTTCGCTTGCCGATATCAATTCCTAAGAAGTACATACATTTGACCTTTCTAAAAAAATATTTTGGATTGAAACCCGCTCAACTGAAAAGCGTCACTACCTTGTACGAGATACGGAGTAAAGCAAAAACTTTCAACATCTAACTCATACGTAATCCACTTATCAGAGAGAGGTGCCAGTCTTTCGATTACGAGCTTCAAAACTCAAGGAGGCAACGGCATAGCCTCTCAATCCAATAAATATATTATCTCAAAATGAATGAGTTAATACCAAATTAAAATAACGATGGTTCATAGGGTTATCCAATCAAAACCGGAAGGTTAAAACCCTAACTCTAATATACAAGGAGAAGCTTTTTGTCTGTAGCTGAAGCATTAGGGCTAATGATTAGTTTCGGTTCTTTAATCGCAACGATCATCTTTGGCATCCTAACAGCAG
>NZ_JAWVAV010000101.1:0-1999 GCF_033599315.1 Acinetobacter sp. OYA S30 | reverse complement strand
TACCAGGGGGAAACGCCTGGGATCTTTATAGTCCTGTCGGGTTTCGCCGCCACTGATTTGAGCGTCAGATTTTGTGATGCTTGTCAGGGGGGCGGAGCCTATGGAAAAACGCCCCGGCGGGGCGTGGCCTTTTCGCCCTTGTCCTTAGCTTTCGTTATGCTTACCGTTACGTTATCTGCTTATCCTCCCTCCGCTCGCCGCAGACTCATGACCGAACGGAGTGAGCGAATGAGCGAGGAAGCGGAAAACCATCAGAACGTACAGTAAGCACTTTCGCGCCGGGGCCTTCATGAACAAACAACAAAAGACTGCCGTTAACATGGCTAAATTCATCCAGGATCAGTCCCTGCTTCTTCTGGACAGACTTAATGAGCTGGATCTGGATCATGAGGCTGATTTTTGCGAGAAACTCCATGAGGATGCGGAACGCCTTTACAGAAGCCTGTCAGCGCGCCTGAATGAGCAGCAGGACGGTGCGTAATGTCTCCGTTCTGAGTATTACCGGAGTAATACCGGCATCGCCTTAATTTTCATTGTGTTAGCGCTTAACATTATTACCCCGGTAATACCCAGAATCCCTGTATTTTTTCTTTTTTATTTATTTTTCATGAAGTTGCGATGAAAATCGCAGCTGCGTTAGGTGTATGACCATTTTGAGGTTGAAAAATAATCAACCATGGCGAGTGATTTACGCAGGTTAAGGGGAGATCGTGACAAAAAAAGCGTTCCTCACTGTATCGTTCATGCCTGCATGAACGGGTTATTCTTCCTGACTACAGAATTACATCAAAAGTACATCAAAATTACATCACTTTTACGTCAGATCGCGGGTGTACAACAGAATTACATCAAAAGTACATCACTTTTACGTCACTTTTACATCATTTTTACGTCAGATCTGACCTCTGAACTATTCGTACATCCGCCCCTCTTCCTGGGCCTCCTGCACGTGCTGAAAATGGTTTTTCCGGCTGTGCCGGCAACGCCTCACGGCCACGCAATAAATTGCGCATCCGTTCACCGTTATCGGGGTGGTTCGTGGTGGCTTTCAGGGCGTTCATCGGATTTTAGCCGCTAAAATCCCGGCCAGGTATGTCCGTGCATAGCCATGCAGTCGCGCCAGAATCATCAGGGGCGTTTTTTCTCGATATGGGCACAGAAAGGTGTGTGTTTCAGGCCGGAGGCCTCAGAAACGCCCTGAGGCCGTTTTCGCGGTGCGCGTAAGAAGGGATTATGGTAAATAGGGCGCTATCGCCTACGCCTAAATGTACGACTGATTGCTTTTTTTTCTCTGAAGTATGAGATTCCTGAGTAGACAGCTACAACAAGTAGCGCAATGGCGATAGCAAGTGAAATCCAGTCCATAAATGCCTGATTAATTTAATAAAAACAGCCTGTTATGATTTCATAAAGATAATATCATCTTTTTTTAGCATGATACTGTCGTTACTTATTGTGGTGAGATGAAACATAACCACTGTTTTTGTATGTGTTTGTTAAGGTTTCTAAGATTATTCCTAACCACTGATTTTGTACATATCATCAAAAAAATAAAAAAACTAATGCCCTGTGGTGGGTATGTAACAAATCACGGGGAGCGGGTCAGAACGACGCCAAAACTTTGAATGATCGGGTGGCAGACTAAATGAAATCTTGAGATTCATTCAGCCTCGTCGTAATCTCTTTCTCTGTAAACGAAAAAACCGCCCTGCAAGGCGGTTTTTCGAAGGTTCAGTAAGTTGGGGAACTTCTGAACCGTGGTAACAGTCTTATGCGAGACGTGTCACCCAAGCTGTCCTTCTAGTGTAGCCGTAGTAAGGGCACCACTTCAAGAACTCTCACAATATCTCTCGCACATCCTGTTACCAGTGGCTGCTGCCAGTGGCGCATTTGCATGTCTTTCCGGGTTGGACTCAAGACGATAGTTACCGGATAAGGCGCAGCGGTCGGACTGAACGGGGGGTTCGTGCATACAGTCCAGCTTGGAGCGAACTGCCTA
>NZ_JAWVAV010000100.1:0-2041 GCF_033599315.1 Acinetobacter sp. OYA S30 | reverse complement strand
TGGAAATGGAAAAAGCAAAAAAGCGTGGTCGACCTGCTCAGTTGTTACAGATTGCTGAGTTACATGCATTTGTAGAGTTTTTAGAACAGCAAGAACAGCTTTCTGATCTTCAATCTCAAGTGTTAAAGGCTTTAAATAGTGTTGATTGTAATTTTGAGGGGCTAACTCAGACAGATCAGGTTCTGGTCAAAGAGGCTTTAAAACCTTATCGTGAACATCTGAAGTTGAAATTGCTGTTTGAAGAGTTGAATAATCTGCCTCTTAAAACCGAGTATGAACAGAAGTTTTTAGATCTGTATGAACTTTTTCAAAAGAATGCACTAGATCAGATGGAACTAAATATTTTAAAAACCTTGGCGACACGGTATCTGAATTTTAAAGCGCAAAAGCTTGAATACAGTGATTTAGAATTGTATTTGAGTCAGCTACAGAAGAAGGATGCTGGGAAAAAACGCAAAGCTGAAAATCAACGTAAATTTGAATTAGGTGGTGCTGTTCTTGTCGCATTTAAGAAACTCAATATTGATATTAGCAATGATACTCCTCAACAGATTACCAATCGGATTGTGAATACGACAAAGTTTCATAATGAAGTACGTAAATCTTTAATTTTTAAAGATGTTAAGACATATGAAAATGAATATTTTAAAGCAAATAAACTTTTTATTCAGGTGTTAGAAGGATTACATACCTGGCAAAAGGGCGGAGAATTATTGTCAGTAATTGAAATTAAAAAGGCCTTAGAAAAAGGCGAAGAGTAGTTTATTTAGCAGGGATTTTAGAGAAGTTGGACATTTCTATTTTGGGCTTACAATCGAATTTCGTATACAGAGACATTATGTAAATTTAGAGTACACCCTAAAGTTACAATCTGAAAGTTCATGAAATTATGTATCATTTAAATGATTTTTAATCATAAATAACATGTAACTTTAGTATTAAGGATTTATAATTTACGAAATTGTTCATTTTTATCCAATTGGGGCGTGAAAAATTGAAAGGCCAAAAAGTAGGGTATATCCGGGTAAGTTCTGTCGAGCAAAACACTGGACGTCAACTTGAGGGAATTGAAGTCGACCGGATTTTTGTTGACCGTGCTTCAGGTAAAAATACTGACCGACCTAAATTTCAGGAAATGTTGAACTATATCCGGGAAGGGGACAGGGTGATTGTACATTCCATGGATCGTTTTGCGCGAAGCCTGAAAGATTTGGTCACTGAAGTAGATAAACTGGTCAAACGAGGGATTGCCATCCAGTTTGTAAAAGAAAATATTACTTTTACGGCCGAATCCACCCCGATGGATAATTTGATGCTGCAATTGATGGGTGCTTTTGCACAGTTCGAACGTGAGATAATTTTAGAGCGGCAAAAGGAAGGAATAAAACTCGCCTCTGCTCAGGGGAAGTACAAAGGTCGGGTGCATAAACTAAAGCCTGACCAAGCTGAAGCTTTACGACAAGCATGGAGGGAAGGGAAGTATCCATCAAAAATGGCATTAGGAAAAGCTTTTGGGATTAGTCGTCAGGCGGTATACCGATATTTACAAGTTAGTGAATAGCTTATTGGGATTGGCAACTAAATTTAGTTTAACTTATAAAAATCATGAAACATTGTTCGAATTTTAAGCGTGGAACATAAATAATCAATAAAAAGCCGCTCTGGTACCCTATGCCCCACAACGGCTTGATCTAATATACTGAAATTTAATGATAAATATCAAGTATTTCGTATAAGGCGTATTATGTTAATTTTAGATTTACTAAAACTATTTTTTGAGAACTAGGCTGTTATGGGAACTGTAAAGCTCAAATCTTCTGATGAAGTTTTTCAATTAAAAATTAGTCTGCTAGGTAGTGATCCTGAAATCTGGAGAACTATTCAAATTTCATCGGCAGCTACTTTATCTAGGCTCCATAAGGCAATTCAATCTGCTTTTGATTGGGAAGATAGCCATTTACATGAATTCACGACTATTAAGCATGAAAAGATCAATAAAAGACAAAAATTGAAAGAAGTTCTACGTGTAGGTAAAAAAATT
>NZ_JAWVAV010000099.1:0-2061 GCF_033599315.1 Acinetobacter sp. OYA S30 | reverse complement strand
ATGTGCGCAATAATAGAGGACAAGTGCGCGATTGGCAAGAGAAAAACAGAGAGTTTGCTTTATTTTCAATCAGTTCTTATCAGTATTTCTATAAATTAACCAATTTATGTCATGATTTGTTCATCAAACTGAGATCAGTTGTTCATCTTCTCTACTTAAGTTTAAGACACTCATTGCTTAAAACTTAGGTAATTTTATGTCAGAGAAAATTTCACGCCGAGAATTAATTCAAAAAAGTCTACTCGGTTTTGGGGCTTTATCTATACCTGTTGCTTTTACAGGTTGTAATGATGGCTCAGATGATGAAAGCCCAGAAATACAAGCAGATTTTCTTCATGGTGTCGCAAGCGGGGATCCACTACAAGATAAAGTTATTTTGTGGACACGAGTAACACCGACAGACTCTGGGGTGCGCTTAAAAGTTGTATGGGAAATTTCAACCGATAATCAGTTTAAACAAAATTTAAAGACGGGAATGGTTGAAACAAGCAAGACTGATGACTTTACAGTGAAAGTTGATGCAGCTGGGTTACAAGCAGATACGGTGTACTACTACCGTTTTAAATTTGGTAATAAAGTTTCACCAGTTGGGCAGACGAAAACATTACCAACATCCACCAATAAAGTGAGCTTTGCAGTATGTTCTTGTTCTAACTATCCTGCGGGTTACTTTTATGTTTATCGTGAAATGGCAAAACAGAATGTTGATGTCATTATTCACTTGGGTGACTATATTTATGAATATGGGGCAGATGGCTATGCGACAGAAGATGCAATCAAGCTAGGCCGTAATTTACCTGCCGATAATAATAAAGAAATTATTAAATTAGATGATTACCGCAAACGTTATGCGCTTTATCGTCAAGATAAAGATTTACAAGCAGCTCATCAGCGCCATCCTTTTATTGTGATTTGGGATGACCATGAGTTGGCAAATGATGCTTGGCGTGAGGGGGCGGAAAACCATCAAAGTAATGAAGGGGCCTTTTCGGACCGTAAATTAGCTGCCCTACAAGCCTATTTTGAATGGATGCCAATTCGTCCAGTTTCTAGTACAGATCATTTAAATATTTATCGCCAGTTTAATTTTGGCTCTCTTGTTCAGTTAACCATGCTAGATACGCGTATTATTGCGCGTGATAAGCAGCTTGCATATGCAGACTACATGACGACTACAGGTTTGGATATTGCAAAGTTTCAGGGAGATTTAACTAATCCGGTGCGTACTTTGATGGGGTATACACAAAGAGATTGGTTGGTTGATAAATTAAAGCAATCTACAGCAACATGGAATGTAGTAGGGCAGCAAGTTTTAATGAGTAAAATGTGGATTCCAGCTGAGTTGTTGGCGTCTTTAGGGCAAATTACTTCAGGAGGAACTTCGCCTGATGCGCTTGCTAAGATGAATGCACAAATTACCGAGTTGGTCGCTTTAAAACTTCGTTTACAACAAAATGATCCGACATTAACAGCCCAAGAAAAAGCAAGAATTATGACGGTTGCGCCATATAATCTCGATGCTTGGGATGGTTACTATGCTGAGCGAGAGTTTGTGTACGATAAATTGGCAGAGTTTAATAAAAAGATCATTGTGTTAGCCGGGGATACACATAATGCATGGGCATCTTATTTATATAGCCAGAAAGGGAAATATGTTGGAGTTGAATTAGCGACTAGCTCTGTATCGTCTCCAGGTTTGGAAAAATATTTAAGTATTCCACTGGCTCAGCTTCAACAGTTTGAATTTGCATTTACTACATTAATTGATGAATTGGTTTATTGTAATTTAAATCAACGAGGATATTTGTTGGTTACTCTAGATCAGGTGCAAGTTCATTCTGAGTGGAGATTTGTAGATTCAATTAAAAATACCGAATATCAGATAGATTCAAGCCGACAAAACGATATTGTATTGGATCTAAATTTGATGCCGTTAAAACAAGGTCAAAAGACTGCTTGAAATTATAGAAAATTAGAGGGTTGCTGAGGTAACCCTTTTTTTAGGCATAAAAAAACCAGCTTACGCTGGATTCTTTATGACACCATATTCAGTACTTGAAG
>NZ_JAWVAV010000098.1:0-2083 GCF_033599315.1 Acinetobacter sp. OYA S30 | reverse complement strand
CACCGTGTGAGGCTGGATGGCGATGGTAATGCCTCGACCGGAATTTCTCTGGGCTATCCACGCTTGAGTTATGAACTGGATTTATTTGGCAAACTGGCCAACCAGACCGAAGCTGCGCGCTGGGAAGCCTTAGCCACCGAGCAGGATTTACAGGCCACAGCACAGAGTTTGATTGGTACAGCAGCAGAGCTGTATTGGCAGCTGGGCTATTTAAATGAACGTTATCAGGTGGTGCAGCAAAACCTGGCGACCGCACAAAAAACCTATGAACTGGTACAAGTACAGTATCGGGCTGGCGCGGTATCGGGTCTGGATGTAACCCAGGCAGAACAGTCGGTACAAAACCAGAAATCGACCTTAAGCCAGATTGAGCAGCAGCGTGTAGAAACCCGGACGGCCTTGGCAGTTTTATTAAACATGCCGGTGCAGCAACTGAATGTTCAGGAACCGCCGCGTTTACCACGCACGGCGCTGCCGGAGATTAGTGCCGGTTTGCCGGCAGAATTATTGGCGCGTCGTCCGGACTTGCAGGCCGCTGAGTTGCGCCTGCGCAAAGCCCTGGCCAATAAAGATGCCAATCGGGCCAGCTATTATCCATCGATCAGTTTGACTGGTGTGCTAGCGACTGGTGTGGGTGCCTCTACCTCACTAAGCAGTGCATTGCAAAATCCGGCCTTGACCTTGGGTGCAGGTTTAAGTCTGCCATTTTTACAATGGAATGACATGAAACGCGATTTACAGGTCAACGAACTGGAATATGAAAAAGCGATTTTGCAGTATCGCCAGACCCTATATGCCGCCTTTGCAGATGTGGAAAATGCATTATCGGCACGTAATGAGCTGGATAAGCAGCTTGCCTTGCAGGCACGTAATGTTGAACTGGCGGAAAAGTCTGAACGGTTGACTGAAGTTCGTTATCGTAACGGCGCAGTGGCATTAAAAAATCTGTTAGATGCACAGGAAACCACGCGTAATGCCCGTCTATCTTTGGTGCAAACCCGTCAGAGCCAATACAATGCTTATGTGACCTTGTTACAAGCGCTGGGTGGGAGTCCGATTCAGCAGTTGCCTTAAATTTTATAGAAGGCTTTGTTGCACAAACCTATCTGTAAAGGCTTTTTCAGCGATATAATTTTCAAATGAAGAAGCCTACACACAAAATCTACCGCACAACCAATTGGCCCGCATATAACCGAGCACTCATGAGTCGCGGAAATATTGCCATTTGGTTTGATCCTGCTACGCAATGGTATGCTCCATCAAAAGGCAAACAAGGGCGAAATCAAACCTACTCCGACGCAGCCATCCAATGCTGCTTAATGATTAAATCCTTATTCCGTCTATCTTTACGTATGGTCACTGGCTTTGTGCAAAGTCTGATTAAACTTTGCGGATTAAATTGGACCGCACCAGATTACAGTACGCTTTGTAGAAGACAAAAGCATATTGATATTGCAATCAGCTACCAAAAAAGTAGCGATGGGCTGCATCTACTCGTAGACTCTACAGGGATGAAGTTTCTAGGTGAGGGCGAATGGAAACGCAAGAAACATGGAGCTGAATATCGTCGCCAATGGCGTAAACTACATATTGGTATAGATGCCAAAACCCTACAAATACGCGCTATTCAGCTCACAACCAATAATGTCTGTGATTCACAGGTGCTTGGTGATTTACTTAATCAGATTCCACAAGATGAGCAGATTGACTCTGTTTATACCGATGGAGCTTATGACACCAAGCAATGCCGTCAGGTCATTGCAGATCGGCAAGCACATGCGGTGATTCCACCTAGAAAAAATGCGAAACCATGGAAAGATACAAAGAGTAGCTCGCTAGAGCGAAATGAATTACTTCGAACAATTAAACGTTTAGGTAGGACACTATGGAAAAAATGGTCAGGCTATCATCGCCGAAGTTTGGTTGAGACTAAAATGCACTGCATCAAATTATTAGGAGATAAACTCAGTGCAAGGAGCTTTGATAGCCAAGTCAATGAGGTTCATGCACGTGTAGCAGTCCTCAACAGATTTACGGAATTAGGTCGACCACTTACCCAAGTTACGCCTTAAATTTGGCTCAA
>NZ_JAWVAV010000097.1:0-2116 GCF_033599315.1 Acinetobacter sp. OYA S30 | reverse complement strand
TAAAGCACACTTTTTGAGTCTGGCGAAAAATATAACTGAAGGCTTGATTTCAAAGATTTTTTATTCTTTTATTTTAAATGAAAATATAAGACATAGTTTATAGAAATAATCCTACATCTCTTTGGGCCTATGTCACAAAAGTTTCATAAACCGAGATGAAGTTTTACCGTTATTTAAAACCTACTCAAACCTACTCAATGTGGGTTTGATGTTTAATTCCTACTTCACCATCAAGAACCTAAAGCATTTGCTTTAGGGATTACCTCAATTCCATAGGCTGTCACGGTGTAACTCACCGCCTTAATCACCACTTATGCAGTGATTAAATCTTTATCCGCATATCGCAGGATATTAATTGATGCATTAACATCACGATTTTGGATGGTTTGGCAAACTAAGCACTTCCACTCTCGCGCAGAAAGTGTGAGAGATTGATTTAATTCACCACAGCACGAACACATTTTACTACTTGGGAAGAATCGACCAACCGAAAGTACCGATTTTCCATGCTGTTTGGCTTTATAAATCAACTGCCTTTTAAACTCATAAAAACCCATATCGGATATAGCTCTTGCGAGTTTACGATTCCTCAACATGCCTTTAACATTCAAATCTTCAATTGCAATCACATCAAAACGTGTTACCAAATCCGTTGTGACTTGATGAAGATTATTCTTGCGTAGACAGACAATTTTATAGTGCAGGCGAGATAGCTTGGCTTTTGCTTTTTCTCGATTCTGACTACCTTTTTTCTTACGACTAAAAGACTTGTTGAGTCGTCTTAGTTTTGCAAGCTGTCTTTTAAGTGGTGCGTTAGAAGGAATAACCTCACCATTTGAAAGGGTGGCAAGATTAGAGACACCCAAATCAACACCGATACTTAAACCTGTTTTCGGTTTAAGCTTTTCGATCTGGGTGAGTTCGACAGCGATTGATACAAACCACTTACCACCTTGTTTAAATATTTTGGCCGAGAGAATTTTACCCTTATAGCGCAGATTCTCAGTCATTTTCACCCAACCCAAATTAGGGATTTTAATAGACCGACCCTTGACGCTAAATTGATCATTTGATAATGAAAAACGGTCATCCTTGCCTTTTTTTCTTGGCTTGGGGTATCCTGATTTGCCGTTAAAAAATCTATCAAAAGCACTACCCAACTGCTTAATCGCCAACTGTGGTGCGCACTTAGTCACTTTCTTCATGAAAGGATATTTTTCAAATTTAAAAGTGTTTAGGTGTTTTCTTAATTTACTCTCTTTAGGTCTATTAAGAAGCATTTCATTCACCGCAACATCATAATACTCACACTGATCTCGATATTCCTTATCAGCCTTGTATTGTCGCTGCCACTCTCTTAAAGCCCAATTATACGACAAACGAGCAACACCACTTGCCTGAGCAAAATGGCTTGCTTGTTTATTATTGGGCATCAATTCAATGATATGCCCTCGTATAAATCGACTCATAGTGCTTCTTTGACCGCCTGTATTAACTTTTGGTTCTTTTTACTTCGGCTTCCATATAATCGTGCTGAAAATACAGTGATAATTTCCAGGACATCTTGAGCCAGTTCCTCCTCAAAACTCAAATTTTCACCCTGATTAATAATTACAATTTCAACATTCCGAGCTTCACATAAAGCAAAAACCAATTCAGCACCAAAACGTAATAATCGATCTTTGTGGGTTAAAACCAATCGACCAATTTCATTATTAATAATTCCATCCAAAAGAGCCTTAAGCCCTTTTTTGTGATAATTCATCCCTGAGCCTAAATCACTAATAATCTCAAATGTCCATCCCTGCTTGGCACAGTACATTTCCAAAACTTGTTTTTGTCGCTCAAGATCAGCCTTTTGATCGTGACTAGATACTCTTGCATAAGCAATAGTTTTTCGGCTGTTCTGGATTGATAGATCATGGATAAGTTCAGGTGTGATCTTGCTTAGATCGTAACGTCTGTGATTTTTTGGGGTTCTATCTGCGACTAAAGTGCCTTCCTCATCCCATCTTCTTAGGGTTTGGATGGAAACACCCAGTGTTTTAGCTGCAACGCCAATACTAACATATCTATTCATTTGTAGATAATAATATAGAAATAAGTAGATTTCAAT
>NZ_JAWVAV010000096.1:0-2320 GCF_033599315.1 Acinetobacter sp. OYA S30 | reverse complement strand
GCTTTGACAGGTTCCGCATATCCAGATCTTGTTATAGGAATAATTGTTTCACTTTTCGTACTTAACGGTGCTCGAAAAATTTTGGCATTGAAATAAGAGTATTAAAAATGAATTTATTCCAAGTTAAACCAAACGAATTTGTCAAAATTGTTGACCTAAAAAAAGGTAACCAATATTTAGATAAAAATGATCCAGTTCTCGAACGACTTGAATTGTTAGGTTTCAGAATTGGTGAAACTTTACAAGTTCTAGCTAAGGGACTTTTCGGTGGTGATCCAGTATTGGTTCAAATTGAAACTTCTCGATTTGCGTTAAGAAAGAATGAAGCTGAACGAATTTTTGTAGAGATTGTTTCAAATGAACAGTAAAAATATTGCACTTATTGGTAACCCAAATTGTGGGAAAACATCTCTCTTTAATACTTTAACAGGTACTCGTCAAAAAGTAGCTAATTATGCTGGTGTTACTGTTGAGCGGAAAGAAGGTTTCTTTAAACTACCTTCTGGTGAATCAGTTCGAGTTTTAGATTTGCCCGGCACATACAGCTTAAAGCCTACGAGTCTAGATGAAGAGGTAACAAGGGCTGTATGCTTAGGTGAGCTTGAGGGTGAGGTTCTACCTGATATATATGTATGTGTGGTTGATGCCACTAATTTACATTTACATTTAAGTCTTGTGCTTGAAATAAGGGCATTGAATCGACCAATGCTTCTTGTTTTAAATATGATGGATGAGGTCAAAAAGCGTGGTATTTCGATAGATATTAATAAGCTATCAGAATTGTTGGGTATCCCTGTTATTGAGGCTGTTGCCGTTAAAACTAAAGGCGTGCAAGAACTACTAAATCAATTAGATCAAAAAAATCTATTTGTCACTCCTTATCATTCTGATCTGAATCATTTTGATCAGATTAAAAATATTACTAAACAGGTAATTTTAAAAAATGATAACGGTGATGCAAGAACAGCTTTCTTGGATAAAATTTTCTTACATCCTGTACTTGGTTTAGTCATCCTAACGCTTACCATGTTTGTCATGTTCCAAGCCGTTTTTATCTGGGCACAACCTTTTATCTCATTAATTGAAAATGCAATTGCTTGGTTAGGAGATACAATTGGCCCGCTTATTACTCATCCATTACTTAGAAGTCTTATTGTTGATGGGGTAATCGCTGGATCAGGTAGTGTTTTGGCTTATATGCCGCAGATCCTTATCTTATTCTTCTTTATTTTAATTTTAGAAGAATCAGGTTATTTGCCACGAGCAGCATTCCTTTTGGATAAATTAATGTCCAAAGCTGGTTTAAGTGGACGTTCCTTTATTCCACTATTGTCTAGTTTTGCCTGTGCTATTCCTGGTGTCATGGCAACACGAAGCATTAGTTCGGAAAGAGATCGTCTAGCAACCATTATGATTGCGCCATTAATGACTTGTTCTGCAAGATTACCTGTTTATGCTTTACTTATTGCGGCATTCATTCCAAACAAATTAGTTTATGGTTGGTTGAGTCTACAAGGTTTAGTTCTTTTTGGACTATATATGGCTGGCATTGTTTCAGCACTATGTGTTTCTTTGTTTTTGAAACTAGTTAGAAAAGATAAAACAGAAAGTATTTTTATCTTTGAGTTGCCTACTTACCGATTACCAGATATTCGAAACGTTGCATTAGGACTTTATGATCGAGCTACGATCTTTTTAAAAAGGGTTGGCGGCATTATCGTAGCATTATCTATATTGCTTTGGGTATTGGTTACGTTCCCTCAACCTCCTGAGCATGCCACAATGCCTGCTATCAACTATAGTTTAGCTGGACAACTTGGACACATTATTCAGCCTATATTTGCACCTATTGGCTTTACTTGGGAAATCTGTATCGCATTAATTCCTGCTATGGCTGCAAGGGAAGTTGTCATTGCTGCTTTAGGTGTAATTTATGCTATGTCTGGAGATGAAGATACTGTAACTCAAACATTGTTGAGTCAAATCTCTGGTCCTGATGGTTGGGGGCTAGCTACAGGGATGTCATTATTAGTTTGGTACATTTTCGCACCACATTGTCTTGCAACATTAGCGACCATTCGTCGTGAAACTGGTAGCTGGAAACAGCCTGTTATTATGGCGACTTACTTATTTGGGCTTGCATATTTCTTTGCCTTCATTACATATCAGCTTATTAGTAGACTTTAATCAAAATAAGAATGTTTCATAAAGAAAAATGGATGCCTTCGCATCCATTTTTCTTTTAAGTATCAAACTGATTATGAGCTTTTTTTCACAGCAACAATAATCTGACTCTCACCCTCTATTTTTAATTCGAAGT
>NZ_JAWVAV010000095.1:0-2410 GCF_033599315.1 Acinetobacter sp. OYA S30 | reverse complement strand
AATTGGTTTGATACTCTCTCCACCCATTGCTCTATTTTATCAGCTGTCATGACTTGAAAATCTCGCCAATAATATTTCATCTGCTTCCATACCATCTCGATTCGATTTAACTCAGGGCTATAAGCTGGAATAAAATACAAATTCGTCGAAAAGTTACTTTTAAGTAGCTCTCTGTAATCAGCCATCTTTTTACTTCTATGAATCGAGGCATTATCAACAATAAGAACCAATGGAAGGTTATAAGTCTGTTTTACTTGTTGAGCTATTCCAGTTAAATAGGCATAAAACCAAGTGCTTGTAACTGACTCTTGTAAACAACTTGTCACAAGTTTCCCCGTTGAAAGCAAACACCCCATGACATTAACTCGTTTTAATCTTATTGCATCAACCGCATGAACATCACCTATCTTTGTCCATGCATAGCGGTTATCAGGTGTAGATGAAAACCCTGTTTCATCAACATAACCTAATATAATTTCACCACGTGCCGCTTGCTCTCGTAATTTTTCAATCTGCTGTGTTGCTTGTTCAAATGCAATCGGATCTCTTTTTTTTCAAGCTATGACGGGTACGCTTGAAGACCATACCTGAATCACGTAAAAACTTACGAATGGTTTCAACAGACACGGACACTTCGTATTCTTCATGTAGTTTGACTCGGATTTGTTCTGCATTGAGTGGACTTGTATTGACCCAATCTAGGATTTTCGCCTGATAGTCTGAGATCAATGTATTGGGCCGACCTGAGCGATGACCTTCTTTAATCGATTCAAACTCATACAATTCCCAACGTCGGCGTTGTAGCCTTATGGTTTCTGGGATACGTTCTTGTAGAGTGGCAACTTCCGCAACACTTTTACCTTCAGAAAGCCAGAGAATAGTTTGGGCACGTTGTCTTTCACGCCAATGTTTTGCATGCTTGGCCAGAAAAATGAGTCGTTCTCGCTGTTCTAAACTAAGTGGTACAGAAACAATTCGAGGCATGTGTGAACATCTGTTAACTAAAAAAACTTTTTCGCATGATTAGTTATTTTTGTCAACTTATAAATCTTGGGTTTTTACAACAGATGATGTCTCTATTTTTAAGCTTTTCGCTAAAAACAGACAGCCTATTGTCTATGTTTCTGATAATGATGATGGTTTTTCTATAATTAATCATAATTTTGGAGAAGATATTTTTAAAGTTATGCTTGGCACGCAACCGCCAACAATGAATGAGGATTTATTTATTAGTAGTAATAATCTTCAACATCTTAATGATGAGCATAAATATAAATACCTAATGGAACAGGTAAGTCATTTAAAAAATATTGAAGATGCAAGATTGAACATGATAGGTCAGGAGCCACCAATTGAAGCAACAATGCAGCTGAACACTGCATTAGTTGTAAGAACACTGTCTCAAATTGAAGAAAAGCCAACTGATTGGATTTGGGAGGGATGGTTAGCTGCTAGAAAAATAACTGTATTAGCCGGTATTGGAGGTTGTGGTAAGACGAATCTCATGCTTTCAATTGCAGCAACAATTTCAGTTGGGGGGGTATTTCCTGATGGCAGTAAATGTGAGAAACCTGGAAAAGTATTAATTTATTCAACAGAAGATGCTGCAGATGATACGCTTAAGCCTCGGATTATGTCCTATGAAGCTAATTTAGATAATATAGCTGTGATGGATGGAGTAGTTGATAGAAAGGGAAAAATCAGGTCGTTTGGGATAGAGCATATAACAGCATTAGAAAACTATGCCAAAGCAAATCCTGAACTTCGGCTTTTAATTATTGATCCTGTCGTAGGGTTAGTACAAGGTGATTTAAATAAAGCCAATACGGTGCGACAAGCGTTAGATCCCTTGAGTAAATTTGCGGAAGATTATAACTGTGCGGTTGTCTGTATTACTCATCTATCTAAAAGTGCAGGTAAAGAGAATATGCCTTTAGTTGAAAGATTTTTAGGATCTCAAGCATTTACAGCAAAAGCAAGAATGGCACTATGTGCTTTAAAAGATGAAAGTGAAGATAATTTTTATTTATCTAGAGTGAAAACGAATACAACTAAACAATCGGATACTCACATGAGATATCGAATTGAATCAGCTACTGTTGGCAAAGGCATAGAAACGTCTAAAACTACTTGGCTTGAACCTTTCATTGGCTCATTTGACACTAAATCAGGTAATAAAAAGGAAAAAGCAACTGAAATTAATAGGGCAAAAAAACTTATATTAGATCTATTGTCTAAAAATGAGATTATAGCGTCTAAACACTTGAAATCATTATGTTCGGAAGAAGGTATATCAGATGCCACTTATGGTAGAGCAATCAGAGATATAGGCGCAATAAGCTTTAAAAGAGAGCAAGCGTGGTATTGGAGACTACCTACATAAATAGTAAATTAATAAGATGCAATACAT
>NZ_JAWVAV010000094.1:0-2442 GCF_033599315.1 Acinetobacter sp. OYA S30 | reverse complement strand
AAAATATAAGCTTGGCAAAACAAATATTGAGCTCTTAAACTATCGGATATTGATATGATCATCATGACCTATATATTTACTCAATATAATCATCAAATAGTGCAATCAAGTTAACCTAATATAAAAGCTTATTTTCAATAAAAAACACATCATAATACCCCCTTGCCTTTTAACCACAAAAATATTGAAGTTATTATTTAGAAGCAATTAATAGAAAAATAAACAAATCTTTTTTAAACAAGCTACTAATAAAAATATCTCCATCGAAAATAAAGTATAAAAATTCAAAAACCATTTAATAAAGTATCAATAGAGTTAAAATACATATAGCTTACTTTTAATTTTAAAGAGGAATACAAGAAATAATTTCTTGTATTCCTGTTATAAGATTGGGAGAACCAAGTTGATAATTTCACCCATTTCTTTGGATCTATTAATTTAAGTTTCGACTTTACTTATTTGAGCTTAGCCATTTGGTCGAGTCACAATCGGGAAAATTGAATCTGGACGTTTAAACATTGCAAAGAATTTTCCAATTTTCAGTGGATTACCTTTGACTTTACTGTCTTTAGAAAGCAGGACTTTTACCCCTTCTATTTGACCTGTAATCATTTTTAGATATAAGGGCTTGGTTAAGGTTAATGTAGGGCAATCCAATGCCAAATCTTTACTTTCATCATAACGCTTAAACTGCATGACTGAGTTTTCAACCCATAATGAAAAATGCTCTTTGGTATCCGACAAAACCAGATTGATACACTGGTTTTCATTTTTTAAATTTTCCACATCTAAATTTGTCGCCATAGCTTCAAGAAATCTTTCAGTTGGTGTATGAATCAATAAATCACTCGGATCAGAAGTATTTTGTAGGGGTACATTATTTTGTAGCTCTTGAGCGCCCACCAAAAAGAAATTACGCCAAGTTGAAGCCTCAGCAGCATAGCCCAATTGACGATAAGTATTCGCCAATAAGTCTTTTGCTTGTTGGTTTTGAGGGTTATTCAACACAATATG
Source organism: Acinetobacter sp. OYA S30 (assembly GCF_033599315.1). NCBI lineage: Bacteria > Pseudomonadati > Pseudomonadota > Gammaproteobacteria > Moraxellales > Moraxellaceae > Acinetobacter > Acinetobacter sp. OYA S30. Next base: position 1,428 of record NZ_JAWVAV010000094.1, on the reverse strand, counting down.
TTTTAAAATCTCGGCAGCCCATCTATAGTCAGCTTGAGCGTAGGCATCCCGCGCATTTTTCAATGCATTGTTCTCCCCACCTGCTAACTCAATATATTTTTTTGCAACAGCTTTAGGGGGTAATGGATCTAAATTGGAAGGATGGGCATCGAACCATCCCATATAATATTGGTATACTGCTTTTACATTATGTTTTAGGGTTCCATAATAGCCATGAGCATATAGTTTTTGATCAAGTGCCGCTGGAAGCTTAATTTTTTCGGCAATTTCAGCGCCATTAAAACCAGAGTTCATATATCTCACCGTCTGATCATGCGTGAACTTATAAACATCTCGCTGGGTTTTAATAAAATCTTGAATATTGTCATTGCCCCAGACAGGCCAATGATGCTGTGCAATCAATACATCGGATGCTTTGGCATGCTGCATTGCTTGGTCTAGATAGCCCACCCATTTTAAGGCATCACGGACTTTAGCACCCCGAAGGGTATAAAGATTATGCATGGTATGAGATAGAATTTCTGCGCCGTTATAAAGTTTCAATGATGGGATAGAGAACGTTAATTCTGCTGGTGCTTCTGAACCCGGCACGTTATAAAACACAAAATCCAAGCCATCAACCGTCATTTTCTGTTCTGGTTGAGTGATCAGTTGTGTAGGCTCAAGGATGCCCATTTTTCCCACAGCAACAGCCTTACCTAAACCTGTATCCACCAATCCTTCCGCATTTTTAGGTAGAAAAGTTCCATACATATAAGTCGCACGACGTATCATGGCTGAACCTGCCATCACATTTTCACTGGTCGCTTCTTCCATAAAGCCTTTTGGCGCAATAATTGGAGTTTTTCTAGCGTTAATTTCTTCGCTAGAAAGAACGCCTAATGCACCACCAAAATGATCGATATGGCTATGGGTAAAGATAATGGCTGAAATTTTTTGCTCACCTAAATGCTGTCTAGCAAATTTAAGTGCTGCTTCAGCCGTTTCTTTAGAGGTTAATGTATCCACAATAATCCAGCCAGTATCACCCTGAATGATGGTCATATTTGCCAAATCAAAACCACGAATTTGCCAAACTCGATCTGTTACTTTAAATAGCCCAACATTGTTGTTTAATTTTGCTTGTCGCCATAGAGTGGGATTAACGGTATTTGGTGCTTGATCTTGTAAAAAACTAAATGCATCAAAATCCCAGATAACATTGCCTTTCTCACTTTTAATTTGACCTGTTGGCTTGGCAATAAAGCCCTTTTGAGCCTGATTAAACTCAGTCATATCCTCTAAGTTATACTTCGCCTTATATGTATTATTTGATTCAATGACCGCTTTTTCTACTACAGTATTTGCTGCAAAAACAGAAAATGGCAGAATAAGCATCAATGAAACTGTTAAAAACTTAATTTTCATCTTCTTTCCTTTTTTTAAATA
>NZ_JAWVAV010000093.1:0-2482 GCF_033599315.1 Acinetobacter sp. OYA S30 | reverse complement strand
GCTGAATAGGTTTTTTGAGCAATTCGGAAAGTGTCTTCCGTAGCCTTGTTTAACTCAGCTTGATTGTTAGTGACTAACTTAAGGCGATTTTGTAATCCAGTATATGTATCCATCTTTGAAATGGCTGAACCTACTGTTAATAAACCAGCCATGTGTCCAGCTAAAGCTCTGGTGGCTACAGACAAGCTGTCCATAGACTTAGATGCAAACTCACCTTTACGTTCAATGCTTTCCAGTTCATTGCCTAGATTACGCGCATTACGTTCAGCATTTTGCGAATCAATAACAATGACCAAACGGGATTCTTGTGCCATCTTACTTTTCCTCTAGGCAATAAAAAAACCCGCTTGCGCGGGTTTCATTTCTTTTACTTACTTCAAAGCTTTACTTAACAGTATTTACTTGATCTTTAAAGCGTTTTAATGCGTGGTAAGCCTTACTATCCTTAGAACCATCAATAATCGGATTTTCGATTAGTCCCTTGCTAGTATTAACTCGAATCCAAGCTCTTTTTGAATTAAGAATTTTATCCACTACGGTTAAATCAGTAACAAATACTTTGCTAGACTCCAATAAAGTACCAGTTGAAAAATCCGTTAAAGTGTTTTCTCTTAATTTGATTATTTCTCCATCAATATTCAAATCAACAGAGTTTATAGAAACGATTGAATTTATAACTGATATCTTTAACCCTACAAGATTCGGGTTATTGCTTAACCAAATCGCGCCTATTAAAGGACAAACCATTTGATCACATGCAACACTATGCCCATCAATAAAAACTCTTTTTGATCCATCAAATCCACTTGTAGTTACTTTAGGTGCCAACCCAGATGTTGTAGCGCACCCCACTAATCCAAGACTTAATAGACCCGCAGCCAATAATTTTTTCATGAATTTTCACCATTTGTTATAAATTGTTTTAACTTTAACAAACTGGTTACTAAATGTCACATAAAGGAAAACCACCCGAAGGTGGTCTTTTAAATCAGGCTATGCATGTAAAAGTTTTTCAGCACCAGCAGCCAAGAAAGCCGATCGAGTAGTATATCTCTTACCTTTACCTACATTCTCATCAATTTTACGAATCAAACGGCTTGGTAAAGTAACATTGATTTTTTCTGGTTTACCCAGATAACGACTAACATCAACTTCGGTAACCGCCCAGATCATTCCTTTATATTCAGGATCATCGACAAATTTAACTAGTTCGGAAGCTAATGGGATTTCCTCACCATCTTCAGCCAATATTTCTAAATGGCCTGAAATAGCTTCTTTAACATTCTCAATAGCTTCTTCAAGTGTGTCACCAGCACTAAAACAACCTGGAATATCAGGAACAGTGACACCAAATGCCTCAGTATCTGATCCTCGTTCAATTGCAATTGGATATAACATCTCAACACTCCATGCCCTTGGCATAAACATATCGCCCACTGCGTTATGATTAGTTGTAAGGGATATAGTATTTAAAGTCGGGAAACAGCGGGTCAATTTAGACCCGCTTGTTTCAAAATGCTTTTAACAGTTCCGTTTGGTAAATCCTTTTTAGGATGTGGGATTGTAACTAACCCCTTTTTGGTTGGGTGTTTAAAGTGATGATGACTTCCTGAAACCCTAACCTCATACCAACCATCTGCTTCAATCATTTTGATTAAATCCAGACTTTTCACACCAATCCCTTATTAACTTGATGAGATAATAATAACCCTAGAGTTATTATATGTAAATAACTCTAGGGTTACTTTTTTGAGGACTTGGAATTTATTTTTTTATGGGCTTCATCTAAAAACAAATTATCCAACGCAAAAATACAGTCATTAAAAATATGAGCAGCCACGGGCAAATCATTATGTTCAGCATAGATATTGATTGCATGCTGGTCTAATGATAACGGGATGCTCTGCTCATACCGTCTGGATCGGCATATAGTGCTAAATGCCGAAAGAATGGATTCAGCCGCATAAGAATATTCTGGCGGATCCGGAATGTGTCCACCTAAGAATTTGATTTGTTCGATTTCGTGCGGCGTTTTCGACGCATACGTTTTTTGGTATTTGTAGAGCTCGATGACTTTCCCAGAATTAAAGCCTTATCCTTGTCGGCTTCTTCCTGAATCTTCTGGGCCTGTTCTTTAATGAATAGCCAGATTGAAATACCAATATCACCAAGATTAAGAAGCTTTGAGGCATTCTCAGGGGTATAAGGCTTTTCAGATTCAACCGTTTTACCGTCTACGATTTCGGCAAATACCACACCTTTCCAGTCTTCGATTAAGTGGGCGGCGCATGCATCCATTAAAAGTTCATGGTAAAGCTTGGCATTTTCATCTTTGACCATCACATCATAGCCTTTGGATGAAATCTGATTTCCGGCTCGTTCAATTGCTACCTGAAAAGGTTTATAGGCGATACCACGGACTTTGAACTCTGCCTGTACCTCGCCATCAGCCCCCTTGTATTCACACCATTTTGATACGTCT
>NZ_JAWVAV010000092.1:0-2489 GCF_033599315.1 Acinetobacter sp. OYA S30 | reverse complement strand
TTTTTCATTGTATTTGTCCTTACAGAATCGTCTTTCATCAAGAGTGTCCATACACTTGCTGAATATTAAGCAACTTGTTTTTAAAAAAATAGAGCTTTTACTCCAAATATTTTTAAATCGTGACCAATTCAATTTATGCTGCTGCTGATCTCAAACCCACAAATTGCAGAGATCAACAGTATTTTCAATGGCTTAAAAATTTCAGGCAGAGCGGCGAAAATTTACACATCGTGGCCACTTTTTTACAAACTTATAACCATTTTCTCTATTCGCCGCCGAGTGAACATTCAAAATTGGTGCGTTCTACCGTGCATCGTGCCCGTTTCAGGACCCGCATCATCGAGCCATCATAAATGCCTTTTTCGGTCAGTTCGATGCGGCCATCACGTAACAGTTTCTGGTATTTGTCCTGATCTTCCTTGCTGAGTCGGGTGCGGTATTTATTCGGAATTTCCGCTTCCAGACGTTTCACCATGGCAAAGTTTTTTGGAATCTGCTGTACAAACCAGCGCCGGGACTGCACTGCAAAACCCTCTGCGAATTTTTCTGGCCGGATAATCAGGTCCGCCGTGACATTCACCACCGGAAAATCAATCATGGCGCCGCGTGTGCCCAAACCTTTATGAACTACTCGGAGCTAAAGCAACCGAGTTTCCGTAGTGCAACCTAAGTTGCACACATCTCTTTTGACGCTTCATTGGTACTGCGAAAAAGGGCTTTAACACCCTTAGTCGTCTTACGAACACCTCTGCGCCCACTAGATGACAAATGATTGTCATCCAACAGCGTTCCACTGTCTAAAATTAAATTAATCGCCCTGTTCTTAATAACAACTGATGCATTGTGATCTGCATTGTCAATGTGTCCACAACTCACGCATTTAAACTTGTCTTGGCTTTTGCGATTGTCGGGGTGAGTGTGACCGCATAAAGCGCACTCTTGACTTGTATAAGAAGCATTGATGGTAAATACCGCTTTACCTAGCTTAACTGCTTTGTAAGCTAGGAATGATGCAATTCTATGCCAACCCACGTTCAGGATAGATTTGTTTAACCCTGCTTTAGCTTTAGCCTTATTAGGAATAAATCGACCTGATTCATCGATCTTTGGTAAAGGCTTTTTAGTCATGCTCTTGGTATTTAATTTTTCAAAGATAAATACCTTAGCTAAACCATTAACTAGGCTATGACTTGTCTTATGAGCAAAGTCCTTGCGAATATTGGCTTTCTTAGAGTGATGCACCGCAATTCGATGTTTAGTCTTAGCTCTTCGGTTTGAGCCTTTTACTTGTCGAGCGAGTTTTCTTTGCAGTCGCTTAATGTAGCGATCTGCTTTTGTTAAATGATTCTTTTGTTCTTTAGAGAAATCAAATTCTTCATAGCCTGCATGAACAGGAATGGTGACACCACGATCTATACCAACCACTATTTTTTGTAGTTGTTCTTCGTCCATGCCCTGCAAATGATCTAACTGTCTTTTGGCGTATTTTTTAGCATCGAATTTCTTACCGTCAAACTCTTGAATCTCAACACCATCTTCATAGCAGAAAGAAACGAAATATTGACCACGCTCTTTGCGAATATAAAGGGATTTCGGTTCTTTAAAGTTAGCATGAGCCTTAAAACTTAATGAGCCTATATTAAATTTTTTACCACCGATATATAGCTTGCGCTTATTTCTTTCCGTGCGAAACTCGAATAAATCAGAGGTTAAATGAATCGAACCTTTATCTGTCTTCTTTTTACGTTTTGGTCGCCCACATAAACCTTTAATAGATTTTTTGAGTGTGTTGTACCAATTAACGGTTGAGTTCTTTTGTATTGTACTAGGGCAGTTTGCAAGCCATGAACTAATCTCATCTGATTTAAAGTGAGCGTATTTTTGATCTTGGGTTTCATAATAGTGATCAAAAGTTGCAAACTTACGGGCAAATCCTCGAAAGTATTTATCCTCATCGCATTTGGCATTCCAAACGAAACGAGCACAACCCATCCACTGACTTAAAATCAGCTTTTGATGTTGTGTTGGGTATGCTCTTAATTGGATGCCTGTTAGCAATTGAAAAACCTCTAGGTGTTGAGGTTATTTTAGCTTAAAATAAGGTTAAAGTAAATCTAGTATGAGGATAAGATGTACGAGTGGAGAACAGGTAGATCATGCATTTATAAAAACATTGTTCACTTAGTATTTGTTACGAAATACAGAAGAGATGTATTAACAAAAGACATGCTTTCCTCCCTAAAAGAGATTATGGAAGAAACCTGTTTGCAAATGGATTGTGAGCTTATTGAGTTTAATGGTGAAGATGATCACATCCACCTGCTTGTAAGTGTTCATCCAAAGCACTCAGTTTCCAACCTAGTTGGAAAACTGAAAGGGAAAAGTTCTTATGTTTTAAGGCGTTCATTTTGGGATGAAGTTAAGGAAAAACTATGGGGCAATCACTTTTGGTCGCCTAGTTACTGCGCTGTATCCTGTGGTGGCGCAAG
>NZ_JAWVAV010000091.1:0-2496 GCF_033599315.1 Acinetobacter sp. OYA S30 | reverse complement strand
TCAGCAGCCGTTCCGGCCTGACTGCAATTTTTTTTTTTTCATCCCTGCCCGCTACCCTGTAAACCTTTCTTCTGCGTTGCCGTTAACAGTAGGTAAGCCATGTTTGGTTTTTCTTCCGGAGCCCTGATGACTCTTAGTGATGATGAGCGACACCTGCTTGTGTCCGTTGTTTCGGTCTGGCTACGGCGTGCCGGAGGGGATGCCGGAGCCATGATGCTGGATGCATACCGGCAGATTTTGTCTGAAACCGAACCGGCCGTAAGGACTGTCATGCTCGAATTTCTTGAATCCGTTCGCATTCATTACATTTCGTCCTGAGCATTTTCTGTATTTCTGTCCATACTTAAACGAGGCGGCCGTCACGGACGGTGGTCGTCGTTCCATGATGCTGTTATGGACGAGTGAGAGTAATCTAATCTAACTTGATTGAGTTCCGGGCGTGCCGCCCGGTTTTTTTTGCTGTTTCCCGGTGTCCGTTCCGGGACAGGATGTGCATTTGTAATACCGCGCACGCGCCGGCATCACAAATACCCTGGTCAGGGCTGCGCCCCGACACCCCGCCATCGCCTCACGGCCGCGCACTGAATTGCGCACCCGTTCACCGATTTTCACGCATTTTCCTCGCCTATCTGTGCGTTCAGCATGGCGTAAAGCGCTTCGGCCTGATCGTGCAGGTGCTCACAGCAGCCGGCAGCCTCATCCAGATCCATCTGCTCGAGCCGCTCAAGGAGGAGAAGTGTCTGTGCGCGGATAAATTTGGCCATATTGAGGGCGGCGGATTCCTGTCTGGTCACTGGTGATTTTCCCCGTCTGGTGATGATTTTTGCGTGAAAAGAGCATGGCGTCATTCTGGTGCATAGTCATGCATGCCGTTAAAATTTAACAGGCGCGTTTCTGACGGGTTCCGGGGTGGTTTGTTGTGGTTTTTGTCATGGTTTCGTCAGGAACGCGCTGAACGCGTCTCAGGCGGTGCGGGCAACGGATGTTATGGTAAATTCTTGGGGGCTTGATTATAAAATACCGCACTTCCTCTTATGTCTTGTGCTTTTTAGACAACCCTGAAAGCTTTTAGCTTTGGTGATGCAATTTGCTGGGATTTTGGCGGAGAACCACAGGTAAAGAAAAAGGCCACATTAGCGGCCTTTTTCGGAGAAGATGCTCAGTGCGGAATTTCGGAGACTTCTTTAACGTCGGTTTTATTGATCTGCTGTTTGACACCATTCGCGTCTGTATAGCCAAGCAGGCCTGAGTCTGATTCTTTAGGTTTGCCGTCGCTGACAATAGTGCGACCGTCATTGGTGTGTATGGCATAGCTTGTGCGCGTGCAGCCGGTGAGGGCTGAAAGCGCAACTGCCGCTGCGAACACTGAAACAAAAATCTTTTTCAAAGCCAGCTCCTTTTATCCATATCAGTTTTGGTCACTAACCATCTAACTATAGGTCATTTTTTATGTGAAAAGAGGCTTGATGGTGGGCTGTATATCGAGTTAGGCGCGAGGTGCTATGGTCAAAGTGTGGTGTCAGGCGGGGAGGAGGCTTATATGAGATGTAATCCGGCCGATACATATACCAAGATGATTTAAGTATTCCTCTTTGTGAGGTTGGATGTCTAATTTATAAAGGATCTTCTTGAGATCCTTTTTTTCCGCGCGTAATCTCTTGCCCTGTAAACGAAAAAACCACCCTGGCAGGTGGTTTTTCGAAGGTTAGGTAATCCTGGCAGATCCCCTAACCGTGGTAACAGTCTTGTGCGAGACATGTCACCAAATTTGTCCTTTCAGTGTAGCCTCACTAAGGCCGCCACTTCAAGAACTCTTGAGACATCTCTCGCACATCCTGTTTGCCAATGGCCGTTGCCAATGGCGATTAGTCGTGTCTTTCCGGGTTGGACTCAAGTTGATAGTTACCGGATAAGGCGCAGCGGTCGGACTGAACGGGGGGTTCGTGCATACAGTCCATCCTGGAGCGAACTGCCTTCCCGGAACTGAGTGTCAGGCGTGGAATGAGACAACCGCGGCCATAACAGCGGAGTGACACCGGTAAACCGAAAGGCAGGAATGCGGGGGAGCACGAGGGAGCCACCAGGGGGAAACGCCTGGTATCTTTAAGCCGCATCGGGTTTCGCCACCACTGATTTGAGCGTCAGATTCTGTGATGCTTGTCAGGGGGGCGGAGCCTATGGAAAAACGGCTTTGGCGCGGCCTTATGCTTTCTTCGTTAAGTATCTTCCTGGCATCCCCCAGGAAATTTCTGATCCATCCGTAAGCCCGTCCCGCTCGCCGCAGCCGAACGACCGAGCGGAGCGAGTCAGTGAGCGAGGAAGCGGAATATATTCTGTATCACATTTTCTCCTGACGCGTTTTCTTTCACTTTCTGCGCCTGTCTTATGTGGCATTAATGCTATGTGTTACTGCCATGCTACATCTTAAGCCAGTATACACTCCGCTAGTGCTCCGTGACTGGTCCGGCGCTGCGCCCGGAACCCGCCTGTACCGGT
>NZ_JAWVAV010000090.1:0-2631 GCF_033599315.1 Acinetobacter sp. OYA S30 | reverse complement strand
ATCTAAACTTCTTAAATTAAAGTTGGATGAGCATCTAAAATACGAATTAAAGTCGCTGCAGGACCAGTCGGATAGCGACGGCCTTGTTCCCAGTTTTGTAGGGTTCTCGCGCTGATATGCAAACGTGCGGCGAATTCTGCCTGGGTTAAGCCAGTTTTCTCACGTACTTCTTTAATATCCGGCAATTCAAGCTCAGTCACGCGGCTTGCCTTTATCTCATTACGTTTGATGGCCCCAGCTTCTTTAATTGAAGCAACCAGGTCATCAAATAAGTTGTTATCCATGAAATTGCTCCTTCACTAATTGACGTAGGATCGAGGTCTCTTTGTCTGTCAGATTATCTTTGACAGACTTTGGATAAGCCACCAGGAAAAAGATCTGATCATCCTCTGTGACCCAATAATAGATCACCCGGATACCACCACTTTTACCCTTGTTACCTTGAGCACAACGTACTTTACGAATACCACCGCCATTCTTGATTAAGTCGCCTTTATCGGGCTGTACCAAGAGATCTTGCTGAAGCTGACGATATTCTTCATCACTCACAAGCTCTTTAATTTGCTTGGTAAAAATACTGGTTTCAATAAATAACATGGGTGCAAGTACGTCAATGGCGTATAAGAATTTTAGCAGTTTTAGAACAAAAAAACGAGAGATTACAGCTCTCTGTTAGAACCCATTCAAAATGTCTATATTCTCACCAATAAAAATGTCCACTTTTAGAATATGCGCTTTTGCGATTTTCTTATCGGACGGTTTAATATGTTGGTGTCTATATCGGATAAACTAATATTCTTTGCATTACGTCTACTGATAAAAATATGTATAACGTTCATCCAAGTGAAAAACTAATTCACGCTTTCCGCCAAAAACCTTATCAGGGATGTTGTCCTACTCAAGCAGAGTTTTTATTTATTGGCTTAGATGCCAATTACGCTCCCAATATTGAAGAACAAAAAATATTTTCTAAAATCATTGAATATCATGAGGATGCTATTTCATTTTGGCAGAAATACAATGTACATCATCCTTTTTTATTAGATGGATATAAAGGAGATGGGCGAAAATATCATAAAGAATTTTCAAAAATTAGACTTTCTTGCAAAGATGCTTCTCGTATTTCATTTATCGAGCTTCTTCATCTTCCCACAACTGGTAGAAATGATTTGAAAAGCTCTGATCTTGATAAAAATCATCTACAATACATTCATAAAGCCATTTTTTCAGAACACACTAAAGCTGTATTTATCTCTGATGCTGTTTTTAAATTAATGAAAAAAACATCTATATTTTCATGGATGAATGATGCTAAACAAATAGAAGGACATACTCTTAAAGTTTTTCATGAAAAAAAACCTTTAATCTATAAGCATTTACATTTTTCAACTTATGGAAAGTTTCAAGCTCAAAAAGAGGAAGAGATAAAAGCAATTCATAATATTATTCTAAAATCAAACATCAGTGATTTAACATAAAATCTCTTATGTGAAGCAATCTTGTAACTTCAAAATAGAAATGTCCGGTTTCTCCAAAGTAAAAATGTCCGCTTTTAGATAACTTTAGCAACTCGATAGACAGTTGCAACTCCACAATTCACTGCTTTGGCAATTTCTTCCTTAGTCATATTGCCAGCTGCTAGCAATTCTTTTATTCGTTTGTGCTTAGCCTCATTGGCTTTCTTACCTGTTGGCTTGTAACCTGAACGTGCCAGGCCCTGCTTAATACGTTCTATACGTTTCTCATTGTCTAGGCGAGCCATTGTTGCCAGGAGATCAATCAACATATTGTTGATGAGTTCCAGGATTGAATGAGTAATGCTGTCACTGGTTTGAATCATTTGGTAGGTAGTAGGAAGATCTGCTACGACTAAACGAAGTCCCTTCTCCTGGATCCTGCGCTTCAGCTCTTGAAAATCTCGTTGGGTTAGGCGTGATAAGCGGTCAATACTTTCAACTAACAAGGTGTCACCTTGATTTGCTTCTGACAGTAGCTTATTCAATTCAGGTCGGTCTAACTTCGTACCACTATAGTTTTCTACGTACACAATGGTTTCACCCAAATTCAAGTTTTGGTTTAGATCCTGAAGAATCTGCAAAGCCCTTTCTGCATCTTGATCTTTAGTTGAAGCTCGTAGATAAATACGTGTATTCATTTCTATCATTTAATCTTAATTCTATTAGATTAATGATAACACTATCATTTAATTATTACATTAAGTCTAATAATAGATATTGTATGCGATTTGGCTCGCTATCATTCAGCTATACTCTTTTGATAAAAAAAGCATGACTAAAAGCCATGCCTTGGGAATTCGTATAACAGCCCTTATGTTAAATCAGGTTTAAAACTTAATATCATGTGAATTAAAGTAGGTCGGATCAAACTCTATCTCTCCTATTTCATCCTCGATAATTTGCATGTAATCGTCATATCTTGGATGTTTGGGGTCTTGTAATGCATCTAAAATATCAAGATATCCAAAAATTCCTCCAATATCTTCAAATGGAGCATGATTTTGACCATCTATACAACATGGATATTTTTTATTTAAATCAGGAGATTGTCTGCTTTCTACAGTAATCAAATGTTCCCAACAATCGCCAAAATCATATGTATATATAATTTTTT
>NZ_JAWVAV010000089.1:0-2683 GCF_033599315.1 Acinetobacter sp. OYA S30 | reverse complement strand
TCAGAGGTGGGCGTATATTAGGTCGATTTAATAAAAGTGTCAAATAGTTTTCTGAAGAAATATTAAAAAAATCAGTTAAGCGCTTAAAAATAACTCAAATTGTAGAAAATATATACGTTTATAGATATTTTTTATTGGAAAGGCTCAATAATTGTTTTTACCACAGCATGATGTTGTAAGTAGCCGACAATTTCATGAGGTTGGTTGGCAAAAGTAAAAATCTCTTGATTAATAATGGGGGGAGTAAAATTAAAAGGTGCCTCACTTAATGGAAAAGCGGTTAAAAAGTCATCTTTAGAATAAAAGTTATACCAGTCGCCCTTTAAACATTTAGGACGTTCAATGGGAGTGGGGAGTTTGCTTTGTATGACGCGAAAAGAAAGAGGGGATGCTAAGGTAATAAAGCGCTGTACTGAAAACTGATAAGAAGGATCTGATAATAAATGATAGGCAATCACAGAACCCAAAGAGTGGGCGACTACAATACAATCTTCATCATCATGCATTTGTTTTAAAATTCTTTGATGAACCTCATACATAAAATCAGGATTAGATAGGTACATATAAGTTTCAATCAAGAATTGCTGAATTAAACTTTCATGTAATTTTGGAAAATTATTTAAAAGAACCACCATTTCCTTAAGAACGCGATCTTTCACCAACTGTGAAGTTAAATATAAACGCTCTGATAAGCTTTGTGCGGGTTGATCGGGTGAAAGAGGAAGGTGGGGTATAAAAGGAGTATGTTCCTTGGGGGTTGATGGTTGATGATGTAAATGGATGGGTAAATGAAAGTTAAAAGTTTTTGGAAGTAAAGTATTAAGATCAAGTTGATTGGATAATTGATACTTCGTCATTAAATCGCCATAAAATGGCATATGTATATGTAGATCTCTTAAATTAACTCTACAGTGCAATTGTTTTAAGCCCAGTTTAAATACTTTTAGCCAGTGCTCTTTTAAACGATGTGCTGTGTAATTCTGCTGATTCATCCCATGGATAAATATAATTTTCATTGTATACAAGGAATTGTTTTTTAATATAAATTTAAATCTACAACGGTAGATTATATAAAGCCAGTCTCTAAGCAAAAAAAAGTGTAGCTTTTTGCTACACTTTTTAAATTACAAACACTTAAGCTTTATTTCGATAGAAAATAAAGTAGCTGAGATAGCACATGGCAGTAAAAATTAAGCAACCTATAAAGCCAGCACGCATTTCAGGATCTGCCGCCATACTTAAACATGTAATAAAGCAGAAAAGAAAACCTAAAATTGGAACGATAGGAAATAACGGTGCTGCATATTTTAAATCGCTAACCGTATGTCCAGAACGGTACCATTGTCGACGGAAATTGAACTGGCTTAAACAAATGCTCATCCAGACAATAACCATGGTAAAAGCTGCAACACCTAGCAAGTTTTTAAAGATGGTTTCAGGAGCAAATTGTTCTGATAATAAGCCTGGAATTGCGCCGAACATCGTTACAACTAAAGCAACAATAGGTGTTCCGCTTTTTGAAAGTGTTGCAAATACACCCGGAAGGAGTTTTTGCTCCGATAAAGACCACATCATACGTGAAGCTGCATATAATCCCGAGTTTGCGGCTGAGAGTAGTGCAGTAATAATAACAAAACGGATGATGTCATCTGCATATGGAATACCGATGTAATTAAATACGGTAACGAAAGGACTATTACTTACGTTGTCACCACCTAAACCAGCAAGTTGGAAAGGAAGTAATGCACTAATTACAATAATGGTGCCTACAAAGAAAATCAGAAGACGCCAGATTGCAGCATTAATCGCTTTAGGGACATTCTGAGCCGGATCTTTAGTTTCGCCAGCAGCTACGCCAATTAACTCTGTTCCAGAGAAAGCAAAGTTAACAATGAGCATAGTGGTGAAAATAGGAAGAAAACCGTGTGGGAACCAACCTTGGGCAGTTAAATTACTAAACAATGGAGCAGTTTGAGCGCCGTGGAAAGGAATTAAACCAAAAATTGCTAATAATCCAAGCACAATAAAAGCAATGACGGTAATGACCTTAACCAGCGCTAGCCAGAACTCTGACTCGGCAAATACTCGGGTTGAGCTGATATTTAACCCGAAAATAGTTACTGCAAAAATAAGTGTCCAGATCCACATTGAAATTTGTGGAAACCATTCCTGCATAAGTAGAGCAGCGGCGGTAAACTCGGTTCCTAGCGTTGCTGTCCATGTTAGCCAGTACATCCATGAAATCATGTAGCCTGTACTTGGACTAATGTACTTTCGAGCGTATGCACCGAAAGAACCCGAAACGGGCATATGTACAGCCAGCTCGCCTAAACAGAGCATGACCATGTAAGCAATTGCACCCCCAAGAATATAGGCAATAATTGCGCCAATAGGTCCAGTTTGTGAAATGACTTCCCCTGAACCCAAAAATAAACCAGTACCGATTGCTCCACCTAGCGATAACATGACAAGGTGGCGGGTACTCATGGCTCTTTTTAAAGGTGCAGTACTGTTCTGATGCTGAGCATCTAGTTGTTTGTCAGATGGCTGCATATTACACATTGAGAGAATTTGAGAAAGACGCTATTTTAGATAAAATAGACAAATGTGCAATCAAGAAGCAGTCAAAGAATAGACAGGAAGGTGACGATAGAGTCTTTAAAAGGAATTTTTAAAATAGAAA
>NZ_JAWVAV010000088.1:0-2885 GCF_033599315.1 Acinetobacter sp. OYA S30 | reverse complement strand
TACTACCACAATTTGCCTGTTTATCCTTTCGGAGACCGGGCTAAGTCCGAGTCAATCAAGTGGTGCATTTGAGTTAATGTCGTTGAATGGTTTTAAGGAAGTAGTGACAAGCTAGCTTCCCATTGCTAAGATTGGATTACCACATCGAAATCTTTAGCAATGAATGCACAAGATTTAGAGTACCAGAGCCCCATGACCCTGTCACGGGGCTTTGTTACATCTGAAGCCTAATAACTTCTGTAAATTCAACTCGCAACGCTCGCCGCAAGGCGTGAACTTGTTTCACGTCGAGGAAGCGGAATTTCCCGAAAGCCTTATACTGTCTCCGTTCACACATCATCTGAGGGGATCACTATGTCTCAATTATTTCGTTTGGCATCGCCAGCAGATTACGAATACATCGAAGAATTAAATTTATGGGAATTGTCATTTGATAAGCGACCGGTTCAAGGAGTTCGTTGTGAAGATCCGGTGATCGGGGCAGAAAAATACAATCGAGGGCGTGAAAAATTTAAGGCGTTAGCGTCACGGCATAAAAAACACTGGAAACCGAACGGATTGACCTTTTCGGAGTTGATCCGCTGGGCAATAGAGCGCGGAACTCCTGAACAATGTCAGCTTGTTTTAGCGTTATACCATTGTACAAATGATGATGATTACCAGGCGATAGGAATTCAGTTAAGTCGAAGTATCGATAATGCAAATGTCAGTCCGATCATCTTTTTCACAGGTAAAAATCAACGGTTATTAGGTGATGTTTCGATGCTAAAACAGCTCGAGGAAAAGGCAGGTTAATGTCATGTTTGTTTATTATCCTGTGTATTATTCCGTATCTTATTCTATCTAATTTCTCTCTAATACACAGAATAATACAGAGAATAAGATACAGAATAAGAGATAGACACAAGATGACGTTGTGTTATTTCTTACCCATTAATCTACCCGTTATTCTACCCATTACTTTACCCGTTATTTCACCCGATTTAGGTATAACGGGTAGATTAACGGGTAAAATAACGGGTGGAATCATAGTTTTACTAACTTACACCCCATGATACTTTCAGTATCAATGCCACTCATTTTCTGGACGAAAATGAATGACATAAGGCTCCGCCCTCTGGCTATTTTCTTCGGCTGGACGCCTGCGAAAAAAGCCATTCACCCAAGCCCGTCAAACTCACTGCGTTCGTCTGACCACCCCCTTTTTTCGCCTTGTATTTGGTCGCTCAAAAATGTGGTGGTCAGACGCTTCGCTTGACGGGGGGCTTTGCCCCCAAAACGAAACACGTTCACTGGGGTTCACTTGCCATCGCTGGGGCGTGTCATTTCGTTTCGGCTCCCCCTGTTTTTTCCTTTCTTCGCTGGACGCTCATCAAGAGAAAAACAAAAAGCCTACCGCCCTCGTTTTACTCGGTTGGTCAAATCGCTTCTTGCCACAAAACAAGTTTGTGACTTTCAGCGATTTCGCATCGTTTTACTTGTCAGTTTGAATGATGTTAAAAACGCACTCAGAAGCTCGCAAAACCGTTCTAAACTTTCAGCGTAGATTTGGGTGTTTTATAGGGTGATCGTGTCTTAAAATCGTTTTGAGGGGCTTTCATGGGGATGAACGGGCGGTTTTCGCTAACTAACTCGCCCGTTTAACATAAAAGGGATTAGAAGAACCTCATTTACTATGAAATTTATGAGATGTTTTTATATTTAATTCCAATAAATAAAGTCAGGAGGTAATTAACTCAATTTGAGTGATATTTAAGCAGTTGGATTTGAAAATCAAATATATAAATACTTGTATATTGACTCGCATCTAATAGATAACTATGATGTGAAGTGGTTCAAAGAACCACCTATAACTTCTTTATTTAAGAAAAGAGAAAATAATGATGAAAATCAACATGATATTTATGATTCCATACCAACAAGCTAAGAGGAGACGACGATATGGAGAAAAAGGTAAACTTTATTGGTGATGCAGAAAAAGAACTGGATAAATTCCCACTTCAAGTTAAAGAAAAGTTTGTACAAGACTTGATGATGATGAGTTATGGCATGGACCCGCTATCCAGCGTCAAATCACTAAGCCTTGGATGCAAAGGAGTTTGCGAGCTAAGGAAAAACGGAAGACCAGCATACCGGCTAGTCTTCGTAATAATAGATGATGTAATACATGTTCTTCATGTGTTTTCAAAAACATCCAGTGGGACGGATAAAAAACATGAAGACACAATTAAATTAAGGTTCAAAAAAATTTAATTGCTTTTAATTAAAGACAGCTGCTCAAACAGCTGTCTTTTTTATTTGCATTTCAATTGGTTGCTCTATGTTACTTGGATCAAAGTATACATTTAGCAGATAACCAAGTTTTCCTAGCATCTCTAATAGCATATCTATTGAGAAGCTACTTATTTTTCCATTCATTAGATTGCTAATACGTGGTTGTGACACGCCAATCTCTTTGGCTGCTTGAGCCTGCGTCCAGTTATTATCTCTTATTAACTTTGTAATAATCATCATTAGCTTTGATCTTACTGTGACCAAACTAAGTTCAACTGGCTCTTTCGCTAATAACTCAAGCGGGTTTTTGTGTTTAATCATGAAAACCCCCTCTTTGCATCATTAGACATAAGAATATAGGTAATATACGTTTCTGCATAGGGCGCGCATTATACTTTTTTTTGTATATTGCGCAACAACAACTTTGCACTTTTGGTAGATCATAGTCAATAGGTTTAGATATTATTTTTATCAAAAAGATATCTAATGCCCCAATGTGGTACTAATCAAAACGGAGCGAAGCGACAGCGTCTTCCTGTCTTTGCTTTTCTCCACGATCGGTTCTTGGGTCATGGCTCCTTAGCTTGCTAATCTGGCTAAGTCTGGTTAGT
>NZ_JAWVAV010000087.1:0-2989 GCF_033599315.1 Acinetobacter sp. OYA S30 | reverse complement strand
TATTTGTTTAAGATAAGATATAACTCATTGAGATGTGTCATAGTATTCGTCGTTAGAAAACAATTATTATGACATTATTTCAATGAGTTATCTATTTTTATCGTGTACAGAGATTATTATTATAGAAGCCCCCATGAATAAATCGCTCATCATTTTCGGCATCGTCAACATAACCTCGGACAGTTTCTCCGATGGAGGCCGGTATCTGGCGCCAGACGCAGCCATTGCGCAGGCGCGTAAGCTGATGGCCGAGGGGGCAGATGTGATCGACCTCGGTCCGGCATCCAGCAATCCCGACGCCGCGCCTGTTTCGTCCGACACAGAAATCGCGCGTATCGCGCCGGTGCTGGACGCGCTCAAGGCAGATGGCATTCCCGTCTCGCTCGACAGTTATCAACCCGCGACGCAAGCCTATGCCTTGTCGCGTGGTGTGGCCTATCTCAATGATATTCGCGGTTTTCCAGACGCTGCGTTCTATCCGCAATTGGCGAAATCATCTGCCAAACTCGTCGTTATGCATTCGGTGCAAGACGGGCAGGCAGATCGGCGCGAGGCACCCGCTGGCGACATCATGGATCACATTGCGGCGTTCTTTGACGCGCGCATCGCGGCGCTGACGGGTGCCGGTATCAAACGCAACCGCCTTGTCCTTGATCCCGGCATGGGGTTTTTTCTGGGGGCTGCTCCCGAAACCTCGCTCTCGGTGCTGGCGCGGTTCGATGAATTGCGGCTGCGCTTCGATTTGCCGGTGCTTCTGTCTGTTTCGCGCAAATCCTTTCTGCGCGCGCTCACAGGCCGTGGTCCGGGGGATGTCGGGGCCGCGACACTCGCTGCAGAGCTTGCCGCCGCCGCAGGTGGAGCTGACTTCATCCGCACACACGAGCCGCGCCCCTTGCGCGACGGGCTGGCGGTATTGGCGGCGCTGAAAGAAACCGCAAGAATTCGTTAACTGCACATTCGGGATATTTCTCTATATTCGCGGTTCAGCAGGCATGTCCCCTTTGAGGGCGACCCGACGACAGGATAATCGACCTTATGGTGCGCAAATATTTCGGCACAGACGGTATTCGTGGCAAAGCCAACGAAGGCGCGATGACGGCGGAAACCGCCTTGCGCGTCGGCATGGCGGCTGGCCGTGTCTTTCGTCGCGGTGACCACCGCCATCGTGTCGTGATCGGCAAGGATACGCGCCTGTCGGGCTATATGCTTGAACCCGCGCTCACAGCCGGTTTCACCTCGATGGGCATGGACGTATTCCTTTTTGGCCCGCTGCCGACAACGTATAGGAAGAATAAACGCCCTTTTCACCCAAGTCCAACAGCTTTGGACCGCAGTTGACTCTTTCGACACCCCTGCGATGCAACCCAATCCGGCTGACGGGGAGCCAGCAACGCTGAAAATTTACCCTCCTCTTTCCCACTAGCGGCTCCTTTTCCGACAACCAGCACGGCGGATCCCTGCCGCGGCGCTGTGAACGCAGCATTTTGATTGGTATCGTTGGCCTTCAGGCTCGTCAGTCAAACAGACCCAGGAGCAGCTCAGCCGGTGGCGCCCGGCTTTCGGGTAACGCCCTGGTCCCGCTGGTTTCGGCTTTGTGCTTCAGGTGATCAAGGATCTGCTTGATCACTATAGGGTCTTCAATGCAGGCGATGACTTTCATGGCGCCGCCGCAGCCGCTGCAGGTCTCGATGTCGATATTGAAAACACGCTTGAGCCGTTGCGCCCATGTCATCGACGCTCGCCGTTGTGCTGGTGTTGCCGGTTCATCAGCCACCCTGACCTTGTTGCCCCTGCCCCGTTTTGCCGGCGTGACCAACGCCCGGTGCCGACTGTTGGGTGCGAACACCCCGTGGAAGCGGGTTAGGTTGACTCTGGGCTTCGGTACCAGGGCGGCCAGCCTTGCAATGAAATCCAATGGTTCGAAAATGACGTGCGTGGTGCCGTCCCGGTACGGCGTCTTGAGCTGGTAGCGCACGTTGCCGCCTCGTGTTAACGACAGCCGCTTCTCGGATACCGCCGGGCGGCTGATGTACCGGCACAGCCGTTCGAGCTTCTTGCGTTCATCGGCCCTGGCCGCCACGCCGGCGTGCAGGCTGGACCCGGCTACCTTGCCAATCCCGTCACCGAACGGATCACCACTGGTCGGCAGAGTTTGCAAAGTGAACACCTTTCGCCCCGCCTGTGAACCGACAGCGATACGGTAAGTGATCGAGTGCCCCAGCAGGGGTGTCATCGGGTCGTCATCCACCGCATCCGAGGCCAGATAGCTGTTTTCGACATCCCGTTCCAGCAGGCCTTGCCGTTCCAGATAGCGACCCACCCGGTGGGCGATGGTGTGCGTCAGCGGCACTGTTGCAAATAACCACGAATGGTAAGCTGAAGACTGTTTTAGCTAAAGGTGCAGCATATGAATCCTTTCCATGGTCGGCATTTTCAGGGCGAAATCATTCTTTGGGCTGTGCGCTGGTATTGTAAATATGGCATTAGCTATCGTGAACTGCAGGAAATGCTGGCCGAACGGGGTGTGAATGTTGATCACACGACTATTTACCGTTGGGTTCAACGTTATGCTCCTGAAATAGAAAAACGTTTACGCTGGTATTGGCGTAATCCTACAGATCTGAGCTCGTGGCATATTGATGAAACCTATGTAAAAGTGAATGGACGATGGTCTTATCTGTATCGTGCAGTCGATCAACGTGGCGATACCATTGATTTTTATCTTTCTTCTAGACGTAATACCAAATCAGCATATTGTTTTCTTGGAAAAATTTTAAATAATGTGAAGAAGTGGCAAATTCCACAAGTGATCAACACGGATAAAGCACCCACATATGGACGTGCTTTATCACGGTTAAAACGGGAAGGTAAATGTCCACCAGACCTTGAGCACAGGCAGATTAAGTATAAAAATAACGTGATTGAATGTGATCATGGCAAGCTAAAGCGGATCATCAGGGCCACATTAGGATTCAAATCTATGAAGACG
>NZ_JAWVAV010000086.1:0-3340 GCF_033599315.1 Acinetobacter sp. OYA S30 | reverse complement strand
TCAGAAGCAGCTAGAGCTTGAGAGAGAGCGTCAGAAGCAGCTAGAGCTTGAAAGAGAGCGTCAGAAGCAGCTAGAGCTTGAAAGAGAGCGTCAGAAGCAGCTAGAGCTTGAGCAGCAGTTAAGGCTTGAGATGGAATCACAGCCCGAAAAAGTAGTACAAGCGAAAAGAGTGGAAGAAGACTACGATGGCCCAGGATGGTAGAGCCGAGTGTCTACGAGGCGAACGTCCAGAAAATGAAAGTTCTCCCCTCCTTGATTACCGTTGAGTTCAGAGTGAAGCCATCACGCAGCTGTGCGGAGTGATGAGCTGACCGAATGAACGAAACAAGCAGGCGAATCAAAGCAATAATATGATTTTGTGTATAATAAAACGACTAAAATGGCTAACCGTGTCCAATTAGTGGTTTTAGTGCAAAGGCAAAAGCGGTAACTTTTGCCACAAGAGGCAAAGCTGGAACTTTGCCTTTTGTTTTTTATGTAAACCTATTTCCTGAACTAAAAATTTTTTAGTTGAAAAGTTTGTTAATTTAAAGGTTCGCCAGGTTGCAATCAAAATGAAATGGTTGTAATTTCAGAAACAGAATTTTTTTAATAATCAGATTGGTATAGGCACAAAAAAAGCCCGAATCTTTGGCGAGAACGTGGGCTTTTGATGTACATGCTGATCACTTGCGAGAACGTCAACATGCAAAAGCATTATAGACCGTCTAGCAAGCCGTTTAAAGGCTTGAGAGATGCAAAATAATCCAAAGTACACAAATACCCAAAAATTCCATCAAAGCTTTTTAGAGCATTCTAAAGTCACGTCTGCAAAAAAATCCGCGCCCCTTGGGACTATCACGAAATCATGTTCCAACCACGCTACGCAAGGCTCTCAGGAAAACAATTCTCATGCTAAGGCTAAAGAATATAGAAAAATGACCATCGCTTTAAAAGAGCGAGCTGGGGAGCTTTTATATAGTCCAAAAGAATTGAAACAAAATCGTGTTTGCGGATGCGGAAAGCATCGAATTGATAAAGAATTGCCTGTCGGTGTGACTTATAACGAAAAAACAGGTTTAGCTGGTTATGACAATCTTCAATATTGTGGCTCTGTTTGGGTCTGCCCTGATTGCTCATATAAGATTAGCCAAGAACGAAAAACCGAATTAGCGGAAGCTATGAAAAGCTGTCGTAGCAAGGGTTTACAGGTTTTAATGCTGACTTTAACCGTTCCCCATTATGCAGGGGACGACCTTCGAGATCTGCTTAAGAAAATGAGCAAGACAAAACATGCTCTTTGGACTAATCGAAATAGTCGTGATTATCTTGAAGAACAATTTCCACTTGTTGGGCACATTACAGCTACAGAGGTTAAGTACTCAGATCACAATGGCTTCCATCCGCATTACCATATTTTGTGTTTTACAGAGCGGAACTTTAAACAGGAAGATATTGATTTAATTCAAAATGAACTTTATGAACTTTGGGCTGAGAAGTGTGTAAAGAATGGCCTTAGTAAGCCATCAAAAGAACATGGATTACATATAAAAATTGGTTCAAATGAAGATGTTCTTGCTGACTACATAAGCAAGTGGGGACTTGCTTCTGAGATGACGCAGGCTCATCAAAAAATAGGTAAGAAAAATAAAGACAGTTTAACTATGTGGGAGGTTTTGGAACTTTCAACAATGGAAGCAAGTACCAATGATAAGTATGGACATATCTTTAAAAAATATGCTCAAGCGTTCAAGGGTCGTGCTCAATTATTCTGGTCGAAAGGCTTGAAAGACTTGCTGATTAAGGCTTTGACAAAAGAAGAAGAAGAAGAAAAAGCCAAAAATGAGGCTGATGAATATGCTCAATTTCTTGATGATAATCCGCTTGTTTTGAGTTTGCATTCTAAGGATTGGTGGTCTGTGTGTTACCACAAAAAGCGAGCTGAACTTTTGGATCTGGTGGAATCCGATTTTCGAGAAAATGGGATTCAGACAGACCTAAAATCAGTTATGGATTTTTTGGTCGGGCTTAAAAATCCAAGGGATTTTTCAGGGGTCAAGGGGATGGAATCCCATTGCTCATGAACTTTTAAAACCCTTTTGGGTTTTAGAAAGTGTAGTGAGTACACTTTCACGCTAAAAGTTCTCCCAGAATTCTGATATCGTGTGTTTTTTGCGGCATTGGATTTTTGTATGTCTTTCGCTATATATCGAACTGAAAAACTCAAAAGCTTTGGTGAAATTGGTGGGTCTCTTTCTCACACTTACCGAACTCGCAATACGCCCAATGCTGATGAAAATAGAATTCATTTAAATGAACATTCTCTACAAACATACAATCAATGTTTTGAAGCTATCAAAAAATCTATTCCGGAGAAAAGACGATCTAATGCGGTTCTATGTATTGAACATTTAATTACTGCGAGTCCCGCATGGGAGGGTTGGGGGACTGAGAAAGAGAAAGAGTTTTTTGATAAATCTTTAGACTTTGTGAAGAAAAAATACGGCTCAGAAAATGTTATTGCACACTCAATTCATAGAGATGAGACAACACCGCATTTAATTGTTTATGTTACTCCCATTGATGAAAAGGGCGGTTTAAATGCAAAAAAATGGCTCGGTGGAAGAGCAATATTAAGTCAAACACAGACTCAATTTGCTAAGGAAGTGAAGCATTTAGGACTAAATCGGGGGGTGGAAAATTCAAAAGCACGACATAAGACAGTTAAAGAGTTTTATGCTGAAATTCAAAAACCTGTTTCTAAAAAAGAAATAAAGCCAATCAATATCAAAAAATTTTCGGGTGATTTACCTAAAAAAAGGGGGCTTGAACGTTCAGAATCTTATGCTCAAAAGGTGGTCGATGTTGTTTTTGATGATGCTCAAAAGCAAGTTGAGCAAGCTGTAAAATTTTACATGGATGAGATTGCTGCTACTCATGATCACTATCAACGAGTCTTGCGTCTTGAACAGATAAAAACTGAGTCGGAAAAAGTTGCTCGGAGACGTGCGGAGGATGCTGCAACCAAGTTATCAAAAGAAGTCGTTAGCTTAAGAAAAGACTTTGATCAAAAAGTAAGAGATATAAGACGTGAAGAGGACAGGCTCGAAAAGCTGTACGGAACTTATTTTGAGTTCAAGTATTTAT
This sequence comes from Acinetobacter sp. OYA S30, assembly GCF_033599315.1. NCBI lineage: Bacteria > Pseudomonadati > Pseudomonadota > Gammaproteobacteria > Moraxellales > Moraxellaceae > Acinetobacter > Acinetobacter sp. OYA S30. The sequence continues at coordinate 214 of NZ_JAWVAV010000086.1, read as the reverse complement.
ATCCTGACGATGCACGTCAGCTCGAAGAAAAGATGAAGGTGAAAATTTACAATCATCCGAAAAAAGTAATAGAGCGCGAAGCTATGAAGGACTATGAGCAGTATTTACAGGAACGTGAGCAGCAGTTCGAGCAGAAGCGGCAGGAGAGAGAGCGTCAGAAGCAGCTAGAGCTTGAAAGAGAGCGTCAGAAGCAGCTAGAGCTTGAGAGAGAGCG
>NZ_JAWVAV010000085.1:0-3482 GCF_033599315.1 Acinetobacter sp. OYA S30 | reverse complement strand
TGGAAAACCGGGGAACCCGGAGGCCTGGCTCGGGGGGGGAAAGGGGGGTGTGCCGTTGATGTTAGCCAGAGAAGCGATCATCTCTTTTCCCGTTAGCTGGTAACGCTCGCCGCAGCGTTTAACTAGCGAAGTCTGTTAAACCGAGGAAGCGGAATATCACTGATGCTAAGGTTTTCGCTTACACACTGATGTTGAGGAGTTTCCCTTGTCCCGTCTCTACCGTGCTGCACTTCCTGAAGATTACGTCCATAACCCTGAAACAGGTCTTTGGGAACTTTCATTCGATCAGCGCCCCGTAGCAGGAACGCGCGCAGCTTCTCCTGAAGAAGGCGCTGCTCAGTACAATGCTGCCCGCGAAAAGTTTAAGTCGGCTGTGTCTGCCGTCCGTCAGCGTCCGGAACCGGTATTTTCTTTTACCGAAATGACGGAGTGGGTTGTGGAACATGGCACGCCGGAGCAATGTCAGGCCGTCCGTCTTATGTTTGATGCACGTGATAAAAATGAGTTTGATATTGCGGTGCGTGAAGGTCTGAAAGTGCTGCCCCGGCATCTCGATTTTGCCTACTTCTTTGGTCGCTTTTCCGATCGGATGCGTGTGTCTGTTCCGCTGCGGGAACGACTCAGTCTGCGTCTGTCCTGACGTTTACTCAGCGTAAACTCTGCGTTCTCTGCTTCCTGTTTTACTCCCTATTTTGACCCCTATTTTTATCTATTGTGATGCATAGGGAGCAAAATAGAGGTCAAAATAGGGGGGCTGGCGCATTGCATGCGCCAGAAAGGGACATGATTTTCTGAACGAAAATCACGCCCCAGGGGTTGCGCCGTGCGGCTTCACCCTCTCTGACTTCTCCGCGGCTGGACGCCACTCCGTCGCCAGATTCACCCGGCCCCGTCCGACGTCTCCGACGCCTGACCACCCCCTTAAGACGCTTACTCGTGTAACTCGTAAGCTTTAAGAGGGTGGTCAGGCGCCTGCGGCACCGACGGGGGGGCGTAGCCCCCGCTGCGCAAATCGTCCGTGGGCGGACTCGGAACGCTGGGGCGTTCCGTTGCTTGCGGCTCCCCCGAAAGCACGATCCCCTGGACGGGTATCGCAAAGCCTTAACCCGCACCCGTATGTTCTTCCGGCTCTCTTTTTTTGATGCGATGCAGGATAGGGCTGACGCCGCAAAGTGACGTCATCTGACGTTCTCTTGTTGAGTTATCAGGACAGGAAATGTTTTGTGGCCACCGCCACTGCGCCGACACCACAAAACAGCGGGACAAGATGTGTCTTTGGAGTACCGCCGGCACACCAAATCCTCCTGGTCAGGCCCCGCCCGACACCCTGAAAAATTTCGACACGTCGAAATTTCTGCGTTCTGGTTATCCACGTTAAATCGCCCCCCTTACGAAATCTCTGCCGCGCCTGGCGGCTTGGCCAACGCCTCACGGCCGCACAGTAAACTGCGCCCCCGTTCACCGTTATCGGTGGGGTTCAGCGAGCCTTTTGACCCGTTCGCAGGATTTTAGCGGCTAAAATCGCAGTCATGCACCTGCGTGCATAGCCATGCAGTCGCGCCAAAATCGTCAGGGGCGTTTTTCAGGGTTATGGGCGGGGAAAGGTGCCGGAAATCCGCAGGAGGCCGCAGAAACGCGCTGAGGGCGTCTCAGGGGGTGCGGCCAAGAGGTGTTATGGTAAATCAGAGTAATTGGCAGGCTCGCTTAACCATGAAAAGTTGAACTCGGCGGAAATTTCAAATTGTAGTTTTTCTTACGGTATATATGGGTTTTTTATGGCGTGGTTTTTTTACCTGTTCTGCTACTGATGGACCCATTGTGTCTAGGTAGTCAACAAGCTTTGTTAGGTCATAAATGTTACGACCTCCATATCGGCTGTCACTTTTTGATGTTGGTTTCTTGTCCAAGAGATTGGCTTTTTCCAGATCATTGATAGCTCTCTGAACTGTCCTTACAGAAACGCCCATTCGTATTGCTAGGCTCTCCATCGACGGGTGCGGCCATTCTTGTAGACTCCACCAATGAACTATGAGGTTAAGCAGAGTGTTGAAGGCCACAGAAGTTAGTTTTTTCTCGTTTTGTATAAAAAACAACACGGTAGGCACTGCTGTCCAGCCAAGAGACAAACCGCCAGCTTTCCATTTTTTATCAATGGAGTAAGTCATTGATTACCTTATATAAAAAATTATTTGGTGTATATATTATATGATTATTCATATGAATAGGGTGACACTAGCGCCATTATTGTGCAACCACAAAAAGCTAACCTGAAGATAGAAAAAAAATTTTTCTGCCTCGAATAAATACGGAGTTAACGATATGAAAACCGAACAACGTCATGATCTTTTTGAAGATACTGAGGTATTTGGCGTATCCTTGTCTCTGTTGATTTCCAGAGCGAATGAGAAGTCTGTTACAATGCCCTCTGGTCTGACTAGGGAGCAGAGAAGGGAATGGGCGATAAAAACGGCACGCAAAGTTCAATCGTAACATATGCGCAATATACCGTAGATTTTTCTGATTCATTTTCAACGTTTTACGCTTCCCTTGTGGAGATGCCTACACGCCTCAATATCCTTGATTGTATCGATGAATTTATCGATCATTTTGAAAAAAATGGATTATGGGGTTGGAAAGGTAAAATAGCTCCGTCAAGCCGCCTGCCTGTAAACATTCCTGAACCGAAGAGAAGCGATCTAATCGCTCATGCAGAAGCTAATAAGCTTTGGCATGCTCATATCGGCGATCCCTCTTTCAGAGATACAGGACATGGTTACTCAGTTTCTGATGGCGTTTTGCATTTTCAAAAGCTGTCGTCCTACAGTATCAAACTACTTGAGGTAGGTTACCATCGCCCAATGGAGCTGCCGGTTGATGTTGATTAACATGGTCTTCCTGATAACTAATTACCCTTGACGGTTTCCGGCGACAGTAGTAGTTTCCCAGAAAAGAAAAAACCGCCCTGCAAGGCGGTTTTTTCGAAGGTTCAGAAAGTTGGGGAACTAACTGAACCGCGGTGACTGGCTTTAACGGAGCGCAGTAACCTAATCTGTCCTTCCAGTGTAGCCGTAGTCTGGCACCCACTTCAAGAACTCTTGTTAAGTTAGCTTAACATCTCGCTCCGTAAATAAGTCACCAGTGGCTACCGCCAGTGGCGATTCGTCGTGTCTGTCAGGGTTGGAATCAAGAGAACAGTTATCTGATAAAGGCGCGGTAGTCGGGTTGAACGGGGAGTTCGTGCATACAGCCCAGCTTGGAGCGAACCACCTACAAGGAACCCAGTTGCACGGGTAGGAATGAGAAAACGCCACCTTACGGCGGTCTGCAACGGGTAAACCTCACGGTGGGAACAGGAGAGCGCACGAGGGAGCGACCCATCGGAAACGGTGGGGATCTTTAAGTCCTGTCGGGTTTCGCCCCTTCTGATTTGAGCACCGGAAATCGCCTGATTTCTGTGAAGCTCGTCAGGAGGGCGAAGCCTA
>NZ_JAWVAV010000084.1:0-3621 GCF_033599315.1 Acinetobacter sp. OYA S30 | reverse complement strand
TTGGCCGGGATGTTCAGGATATTGAGCTAAACGCCCAGCAGGTACAGCTGAGTTATCGGCCAGCCATTGAAGATCCGCTGGCAGATCAGCCGATGGTGGAAACCTTACATGCCGATGCCGTGCTGATTTGCGGCGGTGTGGGGAGCTATCAATTGGCGCGACAGGTAGGTAATCGGGTCAATGTTTATCCGGTCAAAGGCTATTCCATTACCGTCAATTTACAGGATGAACAGAGCCAAAAGCAGGCACCTTGGGTCAGTCTGCTAGATGAAAGTGCCAAAATTGTGACCTCACGTTTAGGCACAGATCGGCTGCGGATTGCCGGAACGGCCGAATTTAATGGTTATAATCGCGATATTCGCCATGACCGGATTCAGCCACTGGTGCGCTGGGTGCAGCGGAATTTTGATATTTCAACCGAAAGCGTGGTGCCGTGGGCAGGTTTACGTCCGATGATGCCAAATATGATGCCGGTGATTCGGCAGGGCCAGCATCCACGGGTATTTTATAATACTGGCCATGGGCATCTGGGCTGGACCTTATCTGCGGCGACAGCATTGATGATTAGTCAGGAAATTGCGCAGCATTATCCGGTGACGGGTAATGAGAACATTCAGTTAAGCTCTGTTTTAAAGTAACAGGGCATTAGGAGAGATGCTGATCATCTGCCGGGTTCTGGCAAAATAAATCCATCAAAATGAAGCAAATCGCTGTCAATTCAACGGGCTATTTGGCTTATACTCAGGCTTTAAATAAAATATCTTTTTGCTTTAAGATTTTGAACTGCCATTAAAAAAATGGATTGAGATGCTGCCGTCCTGGGCAGACCGCGATATGTATGGATAAACGATGGCAAATATAATTCTGGTTGCGCTATTTCCTTTAATCTTTCTGATTGCGTTGGGCTATGTACTCAAGCGCTTTAGGTTTTTAGAAGATAAATTCTGGCACGGTGCAGAAAAGCTCAACTACTATCTGCTGTTCCCGGTGATGCTGTTTTTGGGCCTGGCGCATGCTGAAATTCAGGCCAGCGAAATTCGCCACATGATGCTGGGAGCGGGTCTGACCCTGCTGATTGCGGTTTGTCTGTTATATATCCTCAAGGCGCTGTATGGCACTGCAGCGGCACGTTTTGGCGTGTATATGCAGGGCATGGTGCGTTTTAATACCTATATCGGCTTAGCACTGTCGGCGTCTTTGTTTTATCAGCAAGGTATGGCGCTGTTTGCTATTCTGCTGGTGTTTTGCATTCCTCTGGTCAATATTCTCTCGGTTTTGGCTCTGACCAATTCAGAAGGGATGCGCTTGCAATCCATCCTGTTATCATTGTTGAAAAATGTAAGCGTCCGCTGAATCCCATACCAATTTTAATTCGATTTAGGTTTCCAGCAGTGTGGCAGTAACTCTTCAATCTGGGTCACTTTATGTGTCGGCAGCCTTTTCAGCACATCACTTAAATAGGCATACGGATCCAAGCCATTCAGCTTTGCTGACTGGATTAACGTCATGATGTTTGCCGCTCGCTGACCACTGCGCAGCGAACCTGCAAACAGCCAGTTCTTGCGCCCCAACGCCCAGGGACGCATCTGATTCTCGACCCAATTATTGCAAATCGGTAGATTGCCATCATCCAGATAGCGGCTTAAAGCTGGCCAACGCTTCAGAGTGTAATTGATGGCCTTGGCGGTGGGAGAACTCGATGGCACTGTCAGATGATGTTGGTTGAGCCATTCATATAGTTGTTGCATCACTGGTTGACTATGCTGTTGTCGGTATTCGCGGCGGTCTTCCGCTGTACCATCGGTCTTTTTCCTGAGTTCTGCTTCTATCGCATACAGTTTCTGAATCAGCACTAAGGCCTGTTCAGCAACCTGACTTTTCCCGGTCACATGCAGTTCATGGAATTTACGACGTGCATGGGCCATGCACCCCACCTCAATCACCTGGCCTGATTTAAAACGTGCTTTATAACCACTGTAATCATCACAGACTAGATAGCCCTGCCAGCCTTTCAAGAACTCTTCAGCATGCTGGCCTGAACGACTATCCTGAAAGTCATAGATCACCGCCTGAACTGGATTGTACTGTGTGGTGGCATAGGCCCAGACATAACCTTTCTTCGGTTTTTTATTATTCTCACCCATCCGCATGATGGTGACCGGTGTTTCATCTGCATGCAGCACCCGCTGTTGCAGCACCACCTCTTTTAAGGCATTGGCCAGAGGTTCCAGTTCTACACCGCAGCGACCTATCCAGTCAGATAAAGTTGATCTAGAAAGTTCGATTCCCGCCCGCTGATAGATCAGACGTTGACGGTACAGCGGCAAATGATCGGCATACTTCGATACCAGCACATGGCTGAGCAATTCAGGTGAAGCAATGCCTTTATCAATCACATAGGCGGGCATCGCTTGCTGAGTCAGGGTGTCACACTGATCACAGACCCATTTACCACGCACATGCTGTTCCTTATAGAACTGTGCCGGTCTGAAATGCAGTTTTTCACTGACATCTTCGCCGATACGACGGAGTTGGCAGCCACAAGCACATTGGGTTGATGCAGGTTCATGCTCAATACGGATGGTGTGTAGATGATCGGGCAGCAGTCGACGTTTAGGTTTGTTGACTGTGGCTTTCTGTGTCCCTGCATCGGTTTTATCTGCATTTAATCGTTCTAATTCCAGATCAACGGCTGCAATATCTTCTTCGACCGCTTCGTCCCATAGATGGATTTGTTTTGCGGTGAGATGTTCGTTTTTACTGCCGAATTTATGCTTTTTAAACAGCGCCAGTTCATGCTCGTATTTTTGATTGAGAATAGAAAGATGCTGAACTTTGGCATCCAATTGCTGGTTTGATTTTTCTAATTCTTGATTTGATTGTGCCAGAGACTGATGCTGCATCGCCAACTGCCGGGTAAATTCCAGCAGTTGTTCATGGGTCAGTTGGCTTAAGTCAGGCAGCGTATTCATGACCGCAGTATGCCTGAGGTCATGACGCAGAGGAAATAGAACGTTTGGAGAATAGCAGAATAGCCGAGCTTGGTTTAGAGCATTGTTACCACTTGCTGTCGTCCAATGCGCTGCCAGGGCAAACCCTGGATCAGTGCCTGTAACTGTTCCGGGCTGAGGGCCACGGTTTCACCCTGGTGAACTTTAGCCCAGTGAAATTTGCCCTGTTCCAGCCGCCGGGCACACAGCCAGATGCCCAGTCCATCATGCACCAGTACTTTCATGCGATGGCCACGTTTATTACAGAACAGGTAAGCACAATGCGGTTTGATGTAGCCAAAGGCTTTCATAATCTGCGCCATGACCGTATCCATCCCTGCTCGCATATCCAGAGGTTGGGTAGAAAGCCAGATTTCATCAATGCGGATCATGTTGCAAGTGCCTTGAGTAATTCTGCTAAAGCAGATATTTCTGATACTTGCCATTTCAAGCCAATTTCTGCTTTTGAGTGGGGTAAAGTAATTTGAACCGTTAACATGTCAGTAGGAGTAGGATCTAATGGTGCAGAGCAAGATAAGGCAATAAATGCAGGTTTATTCGGTAGTGGTGAGCGATCATTCCCTGGCTTAGCATCAATTAAGCGAATCCATTTGGATACAAGATTTGTATT
>NZ_JAWVAV010000083.1:0-3770 GCF_033599315.1 Acinetobacter sp. OYA S30 | reverse complement strand
GGCAGAACCCTGATAGGATAAGGGTTCTGTGAAATTTGTCGTGTACAGAGAAATCTTTATTATTATTTCCCTTTCTTAGAGCAAATAGAGGCTTATAGCTATCTCCTTTAAATTGCTGATTAGGCTCTAATAAAACAGGGAATGTTCCTGGTGCACCTAACCTCTTCCACATAAGGCTAACACCCGAAGTAGCCTTATGGTCAAAAATTATTTCTACAGTACATCCCTGATTTTTTAGATGCCATGCATATAAAACAATTAAAGATAAAGCCTGATAATCTGAAGATGTACATTTAGTAATATCAATTTTTACAGGGCAGTTTTTTACGTTCCATTTAAAAACACTAAAAATTTGATCAAAATCAAAGGCATCATGGTCTTTTAAACCAAAACTTTTGGGTAGGTTAATCGTTACGGTTTTTAGTTTTTTCAACTCTTTTTTTACAGGTAACATAGCCTCAAACATGGCTGTATTTTTAATATGTCTCATAAAAAATTAATAAATATAAAGTTCAATATGTTAAGTCTATCACCGTTTATGTATTAGAAAGTAGTCACTACCAGCAGTCAAATAGTGGAATAACGTCTAAATGTGTCGTTTCCATTTATATTACTATTTAACATAAAATTTCTTATACGCAATTCAGTTGTAACCCCCAAATGGAAATGTCCGATTTCTCCAAAGTAAAAAAGCGCCTGATGGCGCTTTCCTTTAATCATATTTATGGCGTCAGAATAACTTTACGACAGTCTTCTTCTTTTTTATCAAAAATACGGTAACCTTCCGCAGCATCTTCCAGTTTCATGCGATGGGTAATAATCAGATCTGGAGACAGATCTCCATTTTCAATATGTTCTAGCAACTGCGGCAAGTAATTATGCACATGAGTTTGTCCCATTTTAAAGGTTAAACCTTTGTCAAAGGCATCACCAAACAGGAAGCCATGAATTGGACCAGCATAAACTCCAGGTACACTCACCACACCGCCGCGGCGGACCGCTGCAATACATTGTCTTAACGCTGAACCACTCGAACCTTCTAATTTCAGGTTAGTCATTACGGTTTCCAGCATGCTACCTTTGGCTTCAAAACCGACCGCATCAATGACGGCATCGACTCCACGATAACCCGTGGTATTTTGAATGATAAATTCAGCGGCATCGACTTCATCAAAATTGACCGGAATCACCCCATAGGTTTGATGTGCGAAACTCAGACGATAAGGATGGTGATCGACCATAAAAATCTGCTCGGCACCGAGCATCCGTGCACAGGCAGCAGCCAGCAGACCAACTGGGCCAGCACCATAAATCGCCACACTGGAACCTCGACCAACTTGGGCATTGTTCACTGCTTGCCAGGCGGTTGGTAGAATATCGGTCAGGAATAATACTTTTTCATCAGGCAGGGAGCCTGGCACTTTAAATGGTCCGACATTGCCCTTGGGGATCCGCACATATTCAGCTTGACCACCCGGTATACCACCATACAGATGGCTAAAGCCAAATAAAGCTGCCCCTGGTGGAATCTGTTTTTTATTGAGAATTGCACCACGGCCGGTATTGGTATTTTCACAGGCAGCCATTAGTTCATGTTCACAGAAAAAACAGTGACCACATGCAATCACGAAAGGAATAATGACCCGGTCGCCTTTTTTGACTTCTGTGACTTCAGGGCCGACTTCTTCTACAATTCCCATAAATTCATGGCCGAAAATATCGCCATCTTCAGTGGCCGGAATTTTACCCCGGTATAGGTGCAGATCTGAGCCACAGATGGCAGTCGCTGTCACCCTTAAAATGACGTCATCTGGTTCCTGAATCACTGGATCTGGAACGGATTCAACTCGTACATCCCGAGCACCATGATAGGTAAGAGCACGCATGCGGATTTCCTCTCTCTAGTTCAACATTAAACAGACTCGTATCAAGGCTGCCAAAAATAAAAAACACTTTTATTAGAGCCTTATGCGCCAAGAAAGCGCTGTAAATTAATGTATGAAATAAGACATCCGAGTGTTTAAAAAATAAATGAACCGTACCGGGTTTGTCGGAGACTTTTTTATTTAAGTTAGGCCACCTGACCTAACGTGTTAATCTTATCATCGAACATTTTTTCAAACACAAAAGGTGGCACATAACCTAGCGCACTTGTACAGCGCGCAATAACATAACTTCTCGTTGCAGTTATTGCCAGACCTTACGAACGCCATATCGCCCCGAACTTTCTTTCCAAATTCGTTTGATTCGCTCAGCATGATGAAAATCATGTAGACCTCGTTTTGCTCGATGTTTCCTTGCGAAGCGATGCTTCTTATCTCAGGGAAAGTTGGTCTCCGACAAACCCGGTACGATTCATGAGTAAAAAACGACAAGCTATTAAGACAAAGATTCATGAATTTTGGAATTACATTAAAGTGGCATTTAACATAAAAACTCTTATGCGAAATTTAGTTAGTAGTGAACTTTTCCGACTATGATGTTTTCATTGAAAAACATCTATAAAATCAATTAAATATATTCAAGACGTTGAATTCTTTACAGTTTTTCTTAAATTACGCCAAAATTAAAATTAATTTAAAATCAAATATTTAATATTTTAAAGATAGATATTCATAGTCGGAAAATTTGTGTTTTTACCAGAGCACTTCAAGACTATACGTGTAGAAATTCACCCCTTTTGCAGCAATCCAGAGGTGTCTAAGAGTGGAAAAGTAGCACAGTTATTTTTATATAAAAAAATCAAATACTTAAAAATTATAAATTTGTGTTTTTATTAGAAAATTCTTAATTTTTTAAAATTTTGAGGAGTATAGGTGTAGAGATTCACCCCTTTTCAGTCTATTTTTGAAATAGATAAGACATAAATAACCTATTAAAAACAACAGTTTAAAATATAAAAGTGGAAATAAACACAGTGGATACTAAAATCTAGAACAGATCAGCAAGTACATCATGTAAATTTTGTCCATTTTTACGATCGATAAAAAGAGAACACTTGAGTTACATCTTATTTCAACTTTACTTCTGAAATTGCTCGTTCTATCTCAATCGCTGTAATACTTTTACCTTCTAATTTATAATTTGATAAATTATTTAGAGCAGTAAAAATCACGTCATATTCTAGTTCATAATTTCCGGTACGAGCAGAAGCTTCAGCAAAAAATTGAGTCTGTCTTATACGTCGAAAATAGCGATAATACTCCATAAATTGTGCTTTTATATCTTCAGCTGAAGTATATGGATTAGTCCCTAGCTCCTTACAAGCTGCAATTATCGCACCGCCTATTTCGAATTTACGTCGGTTTTCAGCCGTTCTTTTCTTCTTAGCTTCGTTCTTTTGGATCTGACTCAGATATAATTCTAAATCACTGACATCAAGCTTTTGTGCCTTAAACCGTAAATAACGATTACACATCATTTTTAGAAGATTTATATCCGTATTATCTAAATAACCCTGTTCATACTGTTGATGTAATTTTAAAAATTTTTTCTCATATTCCGAATTATTTTTTTCAGCTTCTAATTTGTCAGCTAATAATTGCATCTTCATATGATCGCGATAAGGTTTTAAAGCTTCTTTTACTAAAATCTGCTGTGGTTCAGACAATCGTTCAAAGTTACATTTATTGTCTCGAAGCAATGAGATCACTTCAGTTCTCAATTCTGAATCTTCTTGACCTCTTAAAAAGTGCATAAAATCATTCAACTCTGCTACCTGAAGTAATTGAGCTGGTCTACCACGTTTCTTTGCTTTTTCCTGGATCATG
>NZ_JAWVAV010000082.1:0-4120 GCF_033599315.1 Acinetobacter sp. OYA S30 | reverse complement strand
AAACTTGTTCTTTGAAAACTGGATAAAACGACATTGAAATAGTAACAAACACATTTATTTTTTAAGTTTTTTATAGGCTTAATAACATTAAAAGGTTTCAAGACACGAGCAGTTAAATGTGATGTGTATTGGAAGCTGATAGGTTAAGTTATTAAGGGCGCACGGCGAATGCCTTGGCACTAGGAGCCGAAGAAGGACGGCACTAACACCGATATGCTTCGGGGAGCTGTAAGTGAGCTTTGATCCGGAGATTTCCGAATGGGGGAACCCACTACGCTTAATCGCGTAGTATCTTGACGTGAATACATAGCGTCTTGAAGGCAGACCCAGGGAACTGAAACATCTAAGTACCTGGAGGAAGAGAAAGAAAAATCGATTCCCTGAGTAGCGGCGAGCGAAACGGGAAGAGCCCAAACCAAGAGGCTTGCCTCTTGGGGTTGTAGGACACTCAATACGGAGTTACAAAAGAGCGAGTTAGATGAAGCGACTTGGAAAGGTCCGCCAGAGCAGGTAAAAGCCCTGTAGTCGAAAGTTCGTTCCCTCCTGAGTGGATCCTGAGTACGGCGGAACACGTGAAATTCCGTCGGAATCCGGGAGGACCATCTCCCAAGGCTAAATACTACCTAGTGACCGATAGTGAACCAGTACCGTGAGGGAAAGGTGAAAAGCACCCCGGAAGGGGAGTGAAAGAGATCCTGAAACCGTGTGCCTACAAGTAGTTAGAGCCCGTTAATGGGTGATAGCGTGCCTTTTGTAGAATGAACCGGCGAGTTACGATTACGTGCGAGGTTAAGCTTTAGAAGGCGGAGCCGCAGCGAAAGCGAGTCTGAATAGGGCGAATTAGTACGTGGTCGTAGACCCGAAACCAGGTGATCTACCCATGTCCAGGGTGAAGGTAAGGTAACACTTACTGGAGGCCCGAACCCACGCACGTTGAAAAGTGCGGGGATGAGGTGTGGGTAGCGGAGAAATTCCAATCGAACTTGGAGATAGCTGGTTCTCTCCGAAATAGCTTTAGGGCTAGCCTCGTGATGAGAATACTGGAGGTAGAGCACTGTTTGGACTAGGGGGCCATCCCGGTTTACCGAATTCAGACAAACTCCGAATGCCAGATATTTATACACGGGAGTCAGACTGCGAGTGATAAGATCCGTAGTCAAAAGGGAAACAGCCCAGACCACCAGCTAAGGTCCCAAAGTAATCGTTAAGTGGAAAAGGATGTGGCGTTGCACAGACAACCAGGATGTTGGCTTAGAAGCAGCCATCATTTAAAGAGTGCGTAATAGCTCACTGGTCGAGTGACGCTGCGCCGAAAATGTATCGGGGCTAAACGATTCACCGAAGCTGTGGATTGACATCTACGATGTCAGTGGTAGGAGAGCGTTCTAAGTGCGTTGAAGTCAGACCGGAAGGACTGGTGGAGCGCTTAGAAGTGAGAATGCCGGTATGAGTAGCGAAAGACGGGTGAGAATCCCGTCCACCGTATGACTAAGGTTTCCTGAGGAAGGCTCGTCCGCTCAGGGTTAGTCGGGACCTAAGCCGAGGCCGATAGGCGTAGGCGATGGACAACAGGTTGATATTCCTGTACCACCTCCTCACCGTTTGAGAAATGGGGGGACGCAGTAGGATAGGGTAAGCGCGCTGTTGGTTATGCGCGTCCAAGCAGTAAGGCGTGTGTGTAGGCAAATCCGCACACTGTAACGTTGAGCTGTGATGGCGAGTCCGTATGGACGAAGTTCCTGATTTCACACTGCCAAGAAAAGCCTCTATCGAGGTGAGAGGTGCCCGTACCGCAAACCGACACAGGTAGTCGAGGAGAGAATCCTAAGGTGTGCGAGAGAACTCTCGTTAAGGAACTCGGCAAAATGACCCCGTAACTTCGGGAGAAGGGGTGCTCTTGAGCGTGCAAGCGCATGAGAGCCGCAGTGAATAGGCCCAGGCGACTGTTTAGCAAAAACACAGGTCTCTGCAAAACCGTAAGGTGACGTATAGGGGCTGACGCCTGCCCGGTGCTGGAAGGTTAAGAGGAGTGGTTAGCGCAAGCGAAGCTGCGAATTGAAGCCCCAGTAAACGGCGGCCGTAACTATAACGGTCCTAAGGTAGCGAAATTCCTTGTCGGGTAAGTTCCGACCCGCACGAAAGGCGTAACGATCTGGGCACTGTCTCAACGAGAGACTCGGTGAAATTATAGTACCTGTGAAGATGCAGGTTACCCGCGACAGGACGGAAAGACCCCGTGGAGCTTTACTGTAGCCTGATATTGAATTTTGGTACAACTTGTACAGGATAGGTAGGAGCCAGAGATCTCGGAGCGCCAGCTTCGAAGGAGGCGTCGGTGGGATACTACCCTGGTTGTATTGAAATTCTAACCCATGCCCCTTAGCGGGGCAGGAGACAGTGTCAGGCGGACAGTTTGACTGGGGCGGTCGCCTCCTAAAAGGTAACGGAGGCGCCCAAAGGTTCCCTCAGAATGGTTGGAAATCATTCGTAGAGTGTAAAGGCACAAGGGAGCTTGACTGCGAGACCTACAAGTCGAGCAGGGTCGAAAGACGGGCTTAGTGATCCGGTGGTTCCGCATGGAAGGGCCATCGCTCAACGGATAAAAGCTACCCCGGGGATAACAGGCTTATCTCCCCCAAGAGTCCACATCGACGGGGAGGTTTGGCACCTCGATGTCGGCTCATCGCATCCTGGGGCTGTAGTCGGTCCCAAGGGTTGGGCTGTTCGCCCATTAAAGCGGTACGCGAGCTGGGTTCAGAACGTCGTGAGACAGTTCGGTCCCTATCCGTCGTGGGCGTAGGAAATTTGAGAGGAGCTGTCCTTAGTACGAGAGGACCGGGATGGACACACCGCTGGTGTACCAGTTGTCTTGCCAAAGGCATCGCTGGGTAGCTATGTGTGGACGGGATAAGTGCTGAAAGCATCTAAGCATGAAGCCCCCCTCAAGATGAGATTTCCCATTACGCAAGTAAGTAAGATCCCTCAAAGACGATGAGGTAGATAGGTTCGAGGTGGAAGTGTGGTGACACATGGAGCTGACGAATACTAATCGATCGAGGACTTAACCAAAAAAGTTTGAAGCATTCAATGAACCGTTTATCCAGTTTTGAAAGAATAATCCTTTCAATAAAAAGAGCTTCAAGACACAGTTATACGCCGTGTATTGAAAGCCGAAAATAGTCTAGTGATGATGGCAAAGAGGTCACACCCGTTCCCATACCGAACACGGAAGTTAAGCTCTTTAGCGCCGATGGTAGTTGGGGGCTTCCCCCTGTGAGAGTAGGACGTCGCTAGGCATAATACCCAGGAGGATTAGCTCAGCTGGGAGAGCATCTGCCTTACAAGCAGAGGGTCGGCGGTTCGAGCCCGTCATCCTCCACCATTTGCCGGTTTAGCTCAGCAGGTAGAGCAACTGACTTGTAATCAGTAGGTCGTGGGTTCGATTCCTATAGCCGGCACCATTTTAGACGAGCCATTAGCTCAGTTGGTAGAGCATCTGACTTTTAATCAGAGGGTCGAAGGTTCGAGTCCTTCATGGCTCACCATTTATAAGTACCAACCATATTAAGCGGGTGTGGCGGAATTGGCAGACGCACTAGACTTAGGATCTAGCGCCGCAAGGCGTGGGGGTTCGACTCCCTTCACCCGCACCATTTTTTAAATATGCCAGATAAAAAAACTTATGCACATGCGGAAGTAGTTCAGTGGTAGAACACCACCTTGCCAAGGTGGGGGTCGCGAGTTCGAACCTCGTCTTCCGCTCCAAATGTGCCGGGGTGGCGGAACTGGCAGACGCACAGGACTTAAAATCCTGCGGTAGGTGACTACCGTACCGGTTCGATTCCGGTCCTCGGCACCATTTTATGCGCCCGTAGCTCAATTGGATAGAGCGTCTGACTACGGATCAGAAGGTTATGGGTTCGACTCCTGTCGGGCGCGCCATAAAACGAACGGGAAGTAGCTCAGCTTGGTAGAGCACTTGGTTTGGGACCAAGGGGTCGCAGGTTCGAATCCTGTCTTCCCGACCATTTCCAAAAAATATTATGGGGCCTTAGCTCAGCTGGGAGAGCGCCTGCCTTGCACGCAGGAGGTCAGCGGTTCGATCCCGCTAGGCTCCACC
>NZ_JAWVAV010000081.1:0-4125 GCF_033599315.1 Acinetobacter sp. OYA S30 | reverse complement strand
TCATCTGCCGCCAAATTTTCAGAACTGCAACCTCTTTAAATATGGTTTTACCATATTTAAAGAGGGCAGTCTGAAAATAATTATTTAATATAAAAATAAAATTTCTTGAAAAGAAATTTTATTTTTATATTAAATAATTCGCACTTGACAGTTTCTCCTCATCGGAGAAACTAGTACGCAATGGGGCGCTTCCCCCTTGACCCCCTTCAACCGGATTTTTCAGCCATACAGGCATTTCAAATCCGGGCGGTTTTCATTCCGTTTCACTGCATAAAAACCGAACCCACAACCCAGCAGAGGTGAACATGGCCAGCTACCACTTCAGCGTCAAAAGCAAAAATAAGGGCTATGCGACCGGCCATTATCTCTACATTTCCCGGCTGATGCAGTATGAAGGCATCCGCAAAACCAGCAATGAGACCATAGAACATATTGAACCTGGTCGATGTATGCCTGCCTTTGTAAAAGATCCCATTGATTTTTGGCAGGCAGCAGATACGTATGAACGAGCCAATGCCAAGGCCTACATGGAGTATGAAATTGCCCTACCGAATGAGTTCACGTCAGAACAGCGTAAAACGCTCATAGAGACGTTTTTAGACAAACATATAGTTCCACAGCAATATCCGCACTCATACGCCATACACAACGTAAAATCACGTATCAGTGGCGAAGATCAGCCTCATTGTCATCTGATGTTCTCGCTAAAAGCGGATGACGGCATTGAACGCAGCGCAGAACAGTACTTCAAACGCTATAACCCTCAAGATCCAGCCAAAGGCGGTGCCAAAAAAATCCAACTTCAAGATGGCCATGAAGACTATTCCACTTTTTTGATCTATATCCGAAAACAATGGGAAAATCATTTGAATGATGCCCTTGCACAGCACTGCCCGACCGTCACCTACACACTGGATGGCCAAGACATCACCATCAAAAATCAGGTTTCAGCAGACAGCTATGAAAAATATAACGAGATCCACAGCACGCTATACCTTCCAGAGCCAAAACTAGGCGTTGGACAACAAAATGCGACAGCGGAATATCTCGCCCAAATCCAAAAAATCAGAGAACACAACCAGCAAGAACGAGAACTCGAAGAACGCCAAAAGCAATTAGATCAACAACATGAATATTTTTATAGTGCTGAAAACAACCCATTTTCATCATTGGAAGTCATGTATTACCTGAATTACTTAATCAAGAATGCAACAAATAAGGACAAACTAAAAAATGATTTGAATGAAATTATCAAAAACCAAGGCCCTATACTTAAACAAGAAGCTTGGTCCATCTACGAAATGAATGAAAAACTAGAAGACTCAAGACGTAACAGTACCCCATGTTTTGAGTTCAAGGTGCATTCACTTCCTGAATACGTATTACCGATACAAAATACGCCTCCCAAACGCACTCAATCAGAACCAGTACAACCTAAAGCTGATGATTATGATTACGGTGGCCCTGGTTTTTAAGCTCAGTTGGTTTTATCCAAAGTTTACAGAGCGAGTGTCTACGAGCGAACAGACACAATTAAAATTTTTGCCATGCTTTTTCCCTGATTACAAACTCCCCTTTGCTGCTGAGACTGAGATACAGAGCATCCCGGAGGGTGCGAACAGATTTAATTTGCATCTAGGTCGAGCGAAGCGAGTATAAAAAACTTATGAGCGAAGCGAATTCCGAGTTGCTTTTGCTTTTTTGAAGTTATCACGAGATTAACCCAAAAATTGCCCCTTCGAACTGAGCGTAAGCGAAGTTCAATAGAGTTTGAGCGTAGCGAAAACATAGGGCAATTTTTCATTCTTTCCTTTTTAATATATTTTAAATCTTTTAAATCTTTTCAGTCGTCTCTGTGCCTTATATAGCAAAGGTTTCAGCGTTTAAATATGACGGATTGACTACTAACTATGACGGATTGACTACTAACTATGACGGATTGACTACTTAACTATGACGGATTGACTACTAACTATGACAAGTATATATTTGTCATATATTAGAAAAATCAATGGTTTTGTTTTGAATAAAAATCACGTTGTAAAATCAAATCAAGTAATAGAAGCATCGTATCAATTAAGTGCCGTAGAGCAACGAATTGTCTTAGCTGCCATTTCACGGATTCCCAAAAATCAGCCTATTACAGATGATGAGTTATACCCTGTTAGCGTCGATGAATTAAAACAATTGGGCGTACATGAGAAAACTGCATACAGAGATTTAAAGGAAGGTATTAATAGACTCTATGAGAGGTCTATTAACCTCAGTATTGATGATAAATCTATAAAAATGAGATGGGTGCAAGAAATCCAATTTTTAGATAGTCAAAGTGTCATTGGAATCCGTTTTTCAAAACCCATTCTGCCATTTATTTCCAATCTAAGTAGAGAATTCACCAAATATGCCTTATCAGACATTGCTGGGATCAATAGTGGATACGGTATTCGTATTTATGAGCTACTGGTTCAATATCGGCAAATAGGTAAGCGTGAAATTTCTGTTGAGAGTTTACGGACAATGTTAGAACTCGGTAAAAAGTACCCATTATTCGCTGATTTCAAGAAACGAGTAATTGACACTGCTATAGACCAAATCAATGAATATAGCCCTTTAAAAGTCACTTATGAGCAGAAAAAAACAGGGCGTAAAGTCACTCATATTATCTTTTCTTTTAAAGAAAAATCTAAATCCATAACACATACCTCGAAAGATTTTTATCAGCTATCTGATGCTCAAATTAATCTATTCGGGAATCAATTATCACGTTTACATGAGCTTTCCCATTTAGCCTCAGAAGGTGAAAGTTATGAGATTTTAGCTGCTAAAATTAAGGATATGCTTAGAAACCCTCACCAACAACAGCAGTTTTTGCCACACTTAAAGAACTTAGGGTTTAAAGCTTGAGTGTATTGAAGAATACACTTATTGTATTCTTCAATACGTATCCTAAATACACAGCAATACACTATGAAAACAAGTACAAAATACAGTGTTAGTGATGCAGCCACACTGTATAAGAAATCTCGTGCTACACTTTATAAAGATATAAAAAATGGGGTGTTAAGTCGTGATCATGATGGCTCTATCGACTTCTCTGAGTTACTCCGCGTTTATGGTGAACCTTTTAGTGGAAAACACTCAAAACACACTGATACGTCTCCAACACAAACTATAAATACACCTGAATACACAGACAATACAGTTATTGAACTAAAGAATCAGATCGATTTTCTAAAGAAACAGTTAGAAAAAGCAGAAGATCGCGAAGCTAAAGCAAATTCTCGTATTGATACATTACTTACCCTAATTGAAATGAAGCCAACTCAGGTTCATCCCACACCAACTTCAGATCAATCTTCAGTGCAATCTAGTCCATCTCAAGTAGAACCTACATTGAATGTAGATAACGACAAACATGACGGATTGACTACTCCGGAAAAAACGGAAAATAAGCGTATTCCGGTGCCGGAGCCGGTTGAACCGGAGCAGCCGAAAAGAGGGTGGTTAAGCCGGTTTTTCTTGCCGAATGGCTAAGGGTACTATTCAACTGAGCTAATCAAAGTTGTAAGGATTTGATTAAAGAATAGCCATATTACGTGAAAGATCACAAAAAAAAGCCCGTACAGGGATGTTCGGGCTATAAAATAGAAACTACAGCATTGATTTCTATAGATAATTATAACGCATTTCGTATAAGGTGTATTATGTTATTTTTAGAAAAACTTAACTTAAATAGATAAATCTAATATATTATCTTTCTCACAATTTCATAAATATCAATTATCTAATAAGCTTTAAATCCTCTTGCTAAGTCTGTATGCTGTTTTATCAGAAAGATACTATAGAGGGTAATATGCATAGTTTTTCTGTAAAAGAATTGGATCAGTTGATTGAAAATGATCTAAAGGAAAAGAAAAAATCTAGTAAGTTATTGATTGGATATAAACTATTTAATGATCTAATGAATGACCCTAAATTTTATGCAGAAGTGACAGATTCAGCCCTGAGTGCCACAAAACGAAAATATAAGAACCTCAAGATCAAGATTACGACGGATAAATATCAACTTCATTTTGAATAAAACATAAAAAAGAGAGCTAGCAGCTCTCTTTTTTATGATAGAAG
>NZ_JAWVAV010000080.1:0-4261 GCF_033599315.1 Acinetobacter sp. OYA S30 | reverse complement strand
CTCTAGTCCTGCAAAACGAGAGTATATCGTTCCAGCTGCATCAGAATTACCAGCGATAGATACAGGGGAGTTCCCACCTGATCTGGTGGTGAATCTAACGATTAAAGGCGCTGTTGTTGGACGTGGTGGAGATGGCGGGTTGCCACATTTGGCATTTGGTGCATGGTCTACCGATCCGGATTACAACTTTACCAAAACCCGTCGTGATGGTTTTCAGGGAGCACCCGGTCTATTAAACCGGCACAGTAAACTAAACCTGATTATTGATGGTGGAACTCTGGCTCGAGGCGGCTCAGGTGGTGGAGCAACACCAAGCGGTATTTATACAGGATTATCGTATGGAGTTCAGGGTATTCCCGGTGGAGCTGGAGCACCTTTTGGTCGGGTTATGACCGGACAACCTATTACTAACGATTCACAAGACTGGCGTTGGTACTTAAATGGTGACTTTATGGTTGTCAAAGTAACCGATGCCGAAGCTTCGGTACCCGGTAAAGGTTACCGAACCCAAAATGATCGTTATGGATCTCCATTATCAGGTGATGGCGGAAATTGGGGCCAACGTGGCACCAAATCCACCAATGATGGAACGTGGAACTGGCAATACCATGGCACAACTGAAGGTCAGCCGGGACCGGGTGGACCTGCAATTGTTGGGGTGGCACCGCAAACAACTCAATTGACTAATGGAGGGAAAATCTTACAAACACTTTAAACTTTAAAAGAACTTTGAGCACCCAATTCGGGTGCTTTTTTATTGTCTGAAATATCTGGAGAAATTTATGGAACCAGTTTCCACTAGCGGTTTTACAGCACTTTTAAAATTATATGGGGTTGCAATCATGGTGACTTTAGCAGTCGGCTTGGTTGCAGCAGTTGTATTAATGACTCGTATGCCACGCTCACCACAAGAGTGGGCAGTTGGTTTGATCTGTACGGTTGTATCAAGTTTGGCTGGCGGCTCATTCATTATTGTGAAGTGGGGACTTCATGAATGGGTTACTGATGTATGGGGGATGATTGCTCTAGGTGGGTTCTTCTTTGTTTGTGGTTTACCCGGTTGGGCTTTAGTCCGTTGGATTTTTAATTTTATAGATAAACAGGAAGGTAAAACGATCGTTGAAGTGATCAAAGAGTTTAAGAATGCCAGAAAAGACATTGAAAACAGTTAATACCGCCTTCGGGCGGTTTTTTTATATCTGAAGGAAACCGAAATGAATATTGAAAAATATCTTGATGAATTAATTAAGCGTGAAGGCGGGTATGTAAATAACCCAGCTGATCGGGGCGGTGCAACTAAGTATGGAATTACTGAAGCAGTTGCTCGAGCAAATGGATTCAAAGGCAATATGCGAGATTTACCTCTGGATGTGGCCAAAGCAATTTATCGCAAAAACTATTGGACTGCTCCACGTTTTGATCAGGTTAATGCAATTTCCTCTGCTGTAGCTGAAGAACTTTTAGATACTGGTGTGAATTGCGGTACCGGCTTTGCAAAACCACTTTTACAACGAGCTTTGAACTTGCTTAATAACCAAGGTAAAGCAGGGTTCCCCGACTTAGAAGTAGACGGTGTTTATGGTTCAGAAACGCTAGGTGCTCTTAAAACATACTTGTCAAAACGCGGGAAAGAAGGCGAAAAAGTTTTAGTTCGAGTTCTGAACATTATGCAAGGACAACGCTACATTGAAATCTGTGAGCGTAATCCAAAGCAGGAACAGTTTTTCTATGGTTGGATTGCCAATCGGGTTGTTATATGACTTTCTTTCAATACAGACGTTCAAAGATAGCTTTCACAATCACACTGCTGTGCATTCTATTTTCAGGATGCACAGCTCATACAATTAATAGTAAGGTTAATATTAGAATTTGCGTAAAAGCCCTTTAATAGGACTTTCATAATATCGATATTGAAAATACTAAATCGAAGAAAAATATCTTCTTTTATTTAAAATAAATACAATTTTCTATAAAATAGTCTTTTTGAAGATTTAAAGTTATATGAATAAATTTAATTACTTAGACCAATTAATTGCAAATTGTGAAGAAGCAAAAAAAGCTTTTCCTAGTCGCGAAATAACTATAGACAATATAGCTGATATAGAAAAAGTTAAGGATTTTAAGTCTGCGATATATATTATCCGAGAAATTGGAGGTAATCCCTTAAAAACATTTAATGATTTTATCTCCTTTAGAGAGGAGGAGGGGCTAAAAGGTGAAAATCGAATGAGGTGTGCAAAGCCAAATAGTCCTTCAGAAATCTTATACGTAGGTTCCTCGATAAACGATCTAATAAATCGTTTAAGAGAACATACAACAAAAGTGAGTAGTTTAAAAACTTATGCTTTGAGATTAAATAACTGGTTTAAAGGAGAATATCAAATTCATATTAAAGAATATGATGTCAGTAGAGATATTCTTCAATTGATTGAAGATAATCTAGCTTATGAGCTAAAACCAGCTTTTGGAAAAAGAGGACCAAATGGTAAATAGAGTTAACGTTAAGTTTTCGCTAGCTGTATATTCTAATGTTAGGATGTACAGCACATACGATCAACAGTAATGTGAATGTAGGAATTTGTGTGAAAGCCCTCTGAGGAGAGCTTTTACAATTTATGCATTTTTTACATTACCTAACTGATTATTTTTACTAAAATAAATACATATTAAAATAGCAACTAATATTACTCCTGATGCTGCAAAACGGCTTAAGTCTAAACCTCCAGCGGAAAGGGGCTTATCTAGAAAGTCTCCAACTACAGCACCCAAAGGACGAGTTAAAATAAAAGTGCTCCAGAATAAAAATGTTCGTGAAACAGAAGTGAATTTATACAAAAACACCATCAATAAAATGAGTGCTGAGAAAAGAGCAATCCCGCCACTATAGCCTAATCCAATCGTATCTGCTGACCAGTCACCAAGAGCTGTACCCAAAGTTTGGCTAAAGGTAATTGTTAACCAATAAAAGACTTCTGATTTAGGTTTATTAACGGTATGAGGGGAGACGCTGCCTTCAACTTTATACCAACCCAATAATGAGAAGATGACTAAGCCGAGGAGTAAGCTACTTCCTCCACTATAGCCAATACCTAAAGATCGAGTGACAAAGTCTGCTAATGTTGTACCTACAGTTGTACTCGCAATAATGGTAAACCAATATAAATATGGTTTATAACTTTTTGCCTTAATTTGACAGATCAATAAGATAATAAAAACTATGGCAAAAATAAAAGTACTAGTTAAATACCCAAGTTTCAATGACATTGAAAAACTATCTCCGCCAGTTTCACCAAAAGTAGTTGCGAAGATTTTAGTAATCCAGAATAGAAGGGTAACTTGGGGGACTTTAGTTATATACTCACTCATTTCATGACTTGAATTATTCATCTAAGAGTCTCAAATGATAAATTTATCAAACAATAAATTTTTAAAATTAAGATGAGCTTAAAGATTTGTTTTTAATAATATAGCTTTGTATTCTTATTGGTTACTAAGCTCATTTTTTAATTTCTATTTAAGTTTTACTAGCTAAGATTTCGAGTTTTTAATATTTAGTGGTTTTTAAATGCTAGTAAATTTTTTAAAATTCAAAGAGATATGTAATAATATTACACTATTAAATTTTAATTTGCTTTTATCTATCTGGCTAGGTTTATTTCTGAATATAGGTTTTTTTAAAAAAATCCATCAACTTACACCTTATAATGGTATTAAGTCAGTTCTTTTCTTAGGGGCGACATTAGTTATTTTAATAGCGGCATATAATTTAATTTTTCAATTAATAAATTGGAAATGGACTGCCAAAATCTTTGCAATTTTATTGATATTTATTGGTGGTTTTAGCTCTTATTTTGTAAATACATTGGGTGTCATTATTTCACCCGACCAAATTCAAAATATGGTCCAGACCGATGTGTCGGAAGTTACCGATTTAATCTCTTTACGCTTTGTTTTATGGACAGTTTTTTTTGTTATTTTGCCCATTTTTTTAATTTCTCAAGTTAAATTTAAACAAGAAAAAGTATCACGGTTGTTATTGAAGAAGGTATTTTCACTGGTAGCTTCATTGGCCGTGGTCGGTGTTTTACTTTTTACTTACTATGTCGATTTTGCTGCAATATTTCGTGAGCATCGTGATTTAAAAGGGATGATTTCACCGCAAAATAGTATTTCATCGCTTATGTCTTACTATCATAAGAAGGCTCCGAAGAAAAATCTGCCTCTTGTGATATATGGACAAGATGCTCATCAAGTTCAGCGA
>NZ_JAWVAV010000079.1:0-4530 GCF_033599315.1 Acinetobacter sp. OYA S30 | reverse complement strand
GCCAACAGAACAGCCAACAGCTCCAAAACAAACAACAGCATAAAGAAAAAACCTTAGAACAAGGGTTCAACCTTGTTGAGCAAGGCTTTGAGCAATGGAAGAAAGCACAGGAAGTTAAACGCCTAGAACTGGAACGTAAACAGCAATTGAAGCTACAGCAAGAACAAGCCATGAAGCAGAAACACCGCAAGAGCATGAAGAGAAGTGGACCATCGCTATGAGCAGCCAAAATGATTTAGATGATCAGTTGTATATTCTATTAGCCTCCATGAAGGAATATAGAGAAGCCATA
Source organism: Acinetobacter sp. OYA S30 (assembly GCF_033599315.1). Lineage (NCBI taxonomy): Bacteria > Pseudomonadati > Pseudomonadota > Gammaproteobacteria > Moraxellales > Moraxellaceae > Acinetobacter > Acinetobacter sp. OYA S30. The sequence goes on along the minus strand of NZ_JAWVAV010000079.1, from coordinate 4,238 downwards.
GCAGACGATAACAAGCGATTAGAGACGTTTTACAATAAGGTAGCTAGTGGGGTGCTAGAACAGAGCAAAAAGACCCTAAATAACGCAAATCAGGAAGCTACACATGCCCTTCAAGGTCGTATTCAGGAGTTAGATAAAGCCACCGATAAATTGAACTACAGATTTATTGCCTTGTTGTGTGCAATTTTCCTTAGTCTGGTATTAGTTTTCCTGTCTTTTATATTTTTATTTATTCCAAGTTTTGATGAGATCAAACAACGTCGTGCTGAAGCAGCTTGGCTAGATCAAAGCTATAAACTCGATATTAAAAACTGTAATGGTAAATCATGCGTCCGAGTTATGAAAAATGACTGTCATGGAACGAATAAGGATTACTGTGTTATTGATCCTAAATAATACCAACTAAATACTTTGCTTGGTTCTTCTAGAAATCTTGTCGATACCGACTAGCGCAAAGTGGCTCGACTTTGAGATATGGCAATAGCCATGTCTCAAAGTATCGAGCTTTACTTTTTATTTTGCTTATCAGATTTTATATTTTCGCAATGTTTTAAAAAATTGGTTTTAAATCCAGTTTTTTTTTTGTAAAGTAATTGCTAATATTTGTTAATAAATGTGTAATTGCTAAATATAATTTTAGTGTTATTAACCATGGATTTATATCTTATAGCTATACTTTTATTACTTATATTAGCCGTTTGGTTGATCTATTCATTATATAAAGAATGGAGGGATGATCCTTTCAACAATAAGAGGTAATATTAAGGTAGCATCTGCACCCTATACAAAAAGTGTAAAAATTCAATTCTGTAGTTTCTTTTTTGCCCAACCTCCCCAAGGTGGGCTTTTTTTTTATGATTTTTCACGTTCCACGCCTATTATTTAAGCAATGTTTCACAACTTTGATTAGCTCCATTAAATAATTAAAACCTAGATAATAAGAACCGAGCGAGTGTCTACGAGCGATTGAGCATCATCAAAATTTCACGCTCGTCTTTTCTCTGATTACAAGCTCCCTTTCGATTTTAAACGGTAGGTACAGAGCATCCCGAATGGGTGCGAACTTTGGAGCTTTTGCTTTTCAAAAAGTATGAGCGGAGCGAATACATTACCAATGCTTTTTCTTTTAGATTTCACAAACAGGATTAACCAAAAACTGCCCCACGAAGCGAGGAACGAGCTTCAATAGAGTACGAGCTTTAGCGAGTACATAGGGCAGTTCCACTCCCCTGCTGAAAGGCTTTTAATTATTTTTAAAGCTTTTAAATGCTTTTAGACCCTATGAAAGCATTGGTATCAGAGGGTTTGACTCTCAATAAGCACACAAATTCTCTTGTATAAGCACACAAATTCTCTTGTATAAGCACACAAATTCTCTTGTATAAGCACACAAATTCTCTTGATTTACACACATATTATATGTAGTGTTTAAATACACATTAATAATAACGTGTATTTAATATGAAGAATGGTTTAGTTGTGAAAGATAATGCATTAATAAACGCCAGTTATAATTTAGAACTAACAGAACAGCGTTTAATTATGCTGGCGATAATTAATGCAAGGGAATTAGGACAGGGCATCACGGCAGATAGCAAGCTAGAAATACATGCTAGTGATTATGCGAAGCTCTTTAATGTATCGGTAGATGCATCCTATAAAGCTCTAAAAGAAGCTGTAAACAATCTATTTAATAGACAGTTTAGCTATACAGCAGAATACAAAAAAACAGGGAAAGTGGGTGTTGTTCGCTCTCGTTGGGTTAGTCGTATTTTTTATGTAGATGACTTAGCGCTATTAGAAATTACTTTCGCACCTGACGTAGTGCCGTTAATCACTCGATTAGAAGAACATTTTACGAAATACGAAGCCAAACAAGTTGCACACTTAACCAGTAAGTACGCCACCAGACTTTATGAATTATTAATCGCCTGGCGTGAGGTTGGTAAAACACCAATTTTTGAACTGCAACAATTACGTAAAAATTTAGGTGTTGAAGATGATGAATATCAACGTATGCATCATTTTAAAAACCGTGTATTAGACACAGCTATTACCCAGATCAATGAGCATACGGATATAAAAACTACTTATGAACAGCATAAGCAAGGGCGTACCATCACTGGGTTTTCATTCAGGTTTAAGCAAAAAACACAGCCGAAAATTGAAATTAAACCTGATCCCAATACCCCTGATTTTTTCATCAAAATGACCGATGCTCAGCGCCACTTATTTGCCAATAAAATGTCTGAAATGCCCGAAATGAGCAAATACTCACAAGGTACGGAAAGCTTTCAGCAATTTGCTATTCGTATCGCTGACATGCTTTTAGAGCCTGAAAAGTTCAGAGAGCTTTATCCATGTTTAGAAAAAGCAGGGTTTCAAGCATGATGAAATTAACTAACCTATTAGAAGAATTTCAAGGCACTCAAGCTGAATACCTCGACATCGTTAATTATGAAATTGCGAGGGAAAATATATGCGGTTATATCTTCCTATTATCCCGAATATCAAAAAAGCCGCACCCACCGAAAAAATGCAGATGGAAAGCAAAATAGAGGACTTAATTTACTATCGGGATAATTTGCAGATCGAAGATATAGAAAATATCCAAAAGATCTTAAATGAGCTAATTCCAGAGTATAAAGCCGAACAAGAAAAACAAAGAGCTAAGAAAAATTAGGCTTTCTTCTTAACTTTGTTTTTTTGCTTTGGCTTAACAATAAATTTCTCTCCCAAAGCCTTGCCTTGTTTAAAAGTGACGATTTCCTTAGCTTCAATTTTAAGCTTTTCTCCAGTTTTAGGATTGTGCCCCATTCTTTCTGCACGTTGTTTTACTGAAAAAGTACCAAAATCAACTAATCAGACATTTTTTTCTTCAACTAGGGCTTCTGTAATGACTTCAAGAACAGAATTAAGAACAACTCTTGCTTCGTCTTGATTAATATTTAATTTAGGTGCTAATTTGGCAATTAAATCGGCTTTATTCATAATTAATTTTCCTCAATATTTGGTAAGTCAAAAAGCTGTCGATCTCTATTTTCAGTTAAATATTCATTAAGTTCAGCCAGTATTTTTTCTTTATTGGCTTCATTACTTTGCATCTTTTTAATTAAATAAGAACCGAGCAAAATTTTACGCCGAGTATCGTCCTTTCTTTCCTGCTCTTTTTGCTTCGATTTTTCTCTAGCTTCGATAGCCTGTTTACGAGCCTTTAGCTGTTTCAGTTTTTCTAACTGGGCTTCGATTTTCTTTTCGAGATTGTCAGCAGCTTTTGTCATGATTCAGATTTCGGGATATAGAAAATCACTCAAGCATAAGGCCCTATGAATTGAAATTCAAGCGGGCTATATGCTATCGTGTTTTTCATGAAATGCGCACTTACGACTTGGATTTCATCCAAGTCAAAGTTTGCGTAAGGGGAATCCCCTTAACCCCAAAAATCGCTACGCAATTTTTAAAAGCAAAAGCAAAACCATCACAAGGCTAAGGCATGGCAATTTATCACTGTACGACGAAGACTGTTAACCGAAGTTCGGGACGAACTGCGGTTGCATCTATGGCTTATCGTGCAGGAGAAAAATTGAAAGATGAACGGACAGGATTAACGCACGACTTTACGAGAAAAGAAGGTGTGGTTTATACCGAAATTATTTCTAATTTGGATATTGAATTAGACCGAAGCCAAGTCTGGAATATGGCAGAAAAATCAGAGAACCGAAAAGATGCCCGAACAGCACGTGAATGGGTGATTGCTTTGCCTGATGAATTAGATGAGGAACAACGAAAAGAACTGGCCAAAGAGTTTGCGCAATCTTTAGTAGACCGTTATGGAGTAATCGCGGATTTAGCCATTCATGCACCTAGTCAGAATGGCAGTGATAAAAATCATCATGCACATATCTTACTAACAACGCGCAAGGCCGAATTAGATCCAGAGCAGAATTTAGTTCTTAAAGATAAAGCCGATATTGAGTTAAGTAATACCAAAAGAAAAACACTAGGTATGGGAACAAGCCAGGAAGAAATTAAACAGATCCGTTCCACCTGGGCAAACCTAGCGAATCATGCCCTCGAACATGCAGGGTATCGGGAAAGAATCGACCACCGCAGCTATGTCGATCAAGGTAATCAGCTACAAGCCACTATCCATGAGGGTAGCAAGGTCACGCAGATGCGCAGGAAAGGTATAGATACTGAGATCAGTCGTTTCAACGACACGGTAAAACAGCAGAACA
>NZ_JAWVAV010000078.1:0-4842 GCF_033599315.1 Acinetobacter sp. OYA S30 | reverse complement strand
ACTACCACAATTTGCCTGTTTATCCTTTCGGAGACCGGGCTAAGTCCGAGTCAATCAAGTGGTGCATTTGGGTTAATGTCGTTGGCTGGTATTTAATGAGAACGTGACAAGCGCCTCTCACGTTGCTAAGATTGGATTGCGACGTCTAATCTGAGCAACGAATGCACAAGATTTAGAGTACCAGAGCCCTGTGATGCTGTCACGGGGCTTTGTTACATCTGAAGCCTGATAAATTTCATAAATTCAATTCGCAACGCTCGCCGCAAGGCGTGAACTTGTTTCACGTCGAGGAAGCGTCATATCATCTAATGCTCGTTGAGTCGCCATACTCCTGAAACTAATAAGTGCTAATTGCGTACTAATTTAATGCTAAATAAGTGTTAATTCTGGAAGCCTTCCCCATTGTCGTGCCTGTAATTTTGTTTTGTTAGTTTGGGTGTAAAAGCAACAACCAAAAAGAATACAAAAGAAAAGCATTAAAAATACCAACCAGATTTACCCTGATTGCCAGAAAAATGATTTATTTTTGATTGATAAATGCATTATTAATGGTTGAATTTTTATGTCTATGCTTGATGTATGTATTATTTTTGCATGAATAATGCATTCTTTTTGATTGATTTAAAAATCTTAAAAATAGCACTTATTAATTACAGGCACGACGTCGATGTATACATGGAGTTAATACTCCACATCTAATCGGCATGCTTAGGGAATAAATTCCCTAATACCCTTTTTATATCTCTACGAGCTATTTTTTGACCATGCAGGATAGGGATAGATGGACAAAATGTAGCCACATTTTATTCTATCCCTCCTGAACTTGCAGTTGGCTGTTAAAGCAAAAATGAGTTTAACCTCGTTTTTTCAGATTTCCGGTCATCATTTAAAATGCTACCGCCCTCGTTTTACTCGGTTGGTCAAATCGCCGATCCCCACAAAACAAGTTTGTGGGGATCGGCGATTTCAGTTCAAATTTTCATTCAATCTGAATGATGTTAAAAAGGAACTAAAGCGGCGTATAAACCGTTCTAAATTTTCAGCATGGATTTGGATGTTTGATAGGGTGATCGGGTCTTAAAATGGCGTACAGGGATTGCTACGGGGATGAACGGGCGGTTTTATATATCTAACTCGCCCGTTTAACATAAAAGGGATTATTTGTAGTGATCTAGCTTCCAACGTGCTTCTAAATCCTCTAATAATTCAAAAGTTATATCTTTAGCAAAGCCTTTCATTTCTGGATGGTAGCTAACCAAAAGAGAGATTTTTTGATTTGAGTGAGTCCTCTCTTTTAAGATGAATACTTCTGCCTTACCATAGGGAGTCCCTAAGATAATTTCTTCTGGTGCTCGTCTAATCGGATTACCAATATGTTTATAGAACCATTGGTCAGTCATGACCTGTTCTAACCCAAAGGGGATTTTATTGGGAAATACCCAGCCATTTTTCATCTTATCGGGGATTAATGTCAGTGTAATTTCAGCGAGTTTTTTTGATGGGTTTTCAAAAGCTAAAAAAACATATTCTTTTCTCATCCATAACTTTAAAGTAATATCACCCGAATTCCCTTGCGGTTTAGTTTTATAAGGGATTAACCCATCGTCATAAAGTTCATCATAGGTATCCCCTAATCGCCGTACTAAGGCTTCAATATTCACACTCATTGGTATAATCCTCTTGCCCTATTTAATCGGTGTATTTCTGCCAAAACTTCATCCAACTTTTCATCCGATACATTATATTCCGCTTTTAAACATCGTCGATCGGCTTCCCAATTTCGCTCAACCGCTGCTTTTAAATCCTGACCGTCATACTCTTTTCGACGTAATTTGATGTCATCTTCTAGTTCAACCCAGCTATTATTTCTGCCACCGTAGGTTTCACTGCATTCTAGGTGTACGGATCTCGGGATAGCGACGGATGCTACTTTATCTAATTCTATTGCTAAATCTTTACTCGATATTCTTGGTCTTAATTTTCTTAAATAAATTTCGGCTGCGGCTTGTGAAGGAAGATGGTCAATCTCATAGAGTTTTTGTCTAGAACGTCCTTTAAAATTTCCGTAATAATCGACTTCTAAAAATTTCACTGGTGCCTTTTGAAAATAGACATAAATGGCGGGCACTTCCCCCCAAGGGTCGACAATAATAAAATCATTAAAATCGTCTTCTTCCAAGGGAAAGGTTTCGACCCAACCTTCTTGTCGTTCTTCAGGAAAACCAGGAGGCGCATTCAGCGATTGTTCAGGAATAGGGTTCGGTAAGCGCCAAATTTCTTGAGGTTCAGGTAACGGGAGTGGGGGCGTTGTATAGCCAAACTCACCCCCATCATGAATAAGCGTTTCTTGTCGCCCATTATCCAAACTAAACTTAACAGCATGAAAAGCATCACTAGTGTCTGAGGGGATATATTCTGCGGTATTCCTCACCATGTCCCAATGAAATGTTCCTTCAATATCAGGATCTAAGAATGTGGCAGTGCCATCTTCATGACGCTCGGCAAATCGGACTCTGACATGATTGAGTCCGCTGGCTTCATTGACAACATACCCAGCGACCTTGGTGGCATATCCTGTACTTTCATCATCAACAATCCTGAATCGAACGCCCGTGATGACGGTGCTTTTTTTATGAGCAAGCTGCCGTAAAGTGGCTTCTTCCGTATAATTATGTCCTTTGACTGTCTGCGATGAGCGAGAAAATCCGCCGACTAAAAGGGGGGAATTTATCAATCTTCCAATGAACATTTGGTCTTCATTTGGATCCCCAGCAGGCGCAGAGTAAAAAAGTAAGCCTAAAACTCCCCATCGAGAGGCAATCGCAACATCTTTAACGGCTTTAGCCGCATCGAGGACACCTTGATAAGGTACGGTTGTGGGTTTAAAAATAGGTTTCGGTAATACAATCGATTTAGGCGGGGCATAGGATAGTGAACGTGCTTCCATAAACAGTTTAGCCGATGAGATAGAAACAGAAACCGGTGTGACTTGTCCCCCCGCAGTCGTTTTTCCTATCTCGTTATTTTTCCCGCGAATAAGGTATTCAGGCATCTGTCACTTCCTAAAATAAATAGATTTAATGAAGTAAGAATAGTGAATGAAATAGATATTGATGTAGGAATAATCAGCTTCGGATAAGACCCATTATGTTAAACGGGTGAGTTTACACCTTAAAACTGCCCGTTCATCCCCATTAAATCCGCTCAAAACGATTTTAAGACACTATCACCCTATCAAACACCCAAATCCATCCAGAAAGTTTAGAACGGTTTCTGTGACGTTTGAGGGCGTTTTTAACATTTCTTTTTTTAAACCTAAAAATACGGTTAAAGTCTTTAAAAGCACTCAATTCTTGATGAGGTATCGGATGAAAACGAAAAAAAAAGTAAAACCCGAAACTGAGATGCGTAAATGGAAAAGGCTCAATCAAATGGTAAAAAGGAAAAATCGGTTTAGTCAGGCGCAAATAGAACAATGGAAAAAGGAACAAGAAGACCAAGAGCAACGAGATGCATGGATGACTGAAAGCGAAGAAGTGATAAAACGCCACATGAGAGACTTGTAGCGTTTAACGTAAAAGGGATTAGGTGAACATGTTTTTACAACTACTGTTATAGGTATCCAATATGAAAAAAGGTCAGTTTGTTTATGATACGTGTGCTTTGTTTTTGGAGCATATCAAGAATTCTAACTTGTATAATAAATATCGAAATGACGGAGAGATTAAAGGAGTTCACTCGAGGTTATTAGAGCGGTTATTTCATCCAGAAGAACACTTTTATTTGAAGGGGTATTCTAAGAAGTATCTTGAAATGAAAGAAAAAGATATAAATCACAAGGGCTATAAAGAGCATATTGTTCCTATGTCATTTTTAACATGGGAGCTAATTGAGTTATTAGATTCAAATATTAGCGATGATGAGATTATAAATATTTTAAAACGTTGCTTGGGGGTTGTATATATAACGGAGCAAGAGGCTAGCCATATGGATTTTGATTTAAAGTTAAAAAATAAAATGCCTGACGGTTGGGATTTGGTTAGTGGTGATCCTTATGATAGATTGCATATAGCCAATATAGAAATTGTTGATTTTTATGAATAAAATAAATGATGTCATTCTATTTAATGAGGGCAAAATATCTTGCCATGTGAACAATTATAAAATTAATGAGTTATTAAATAGTCTATCCCGTGAATTGGTTTTGTCTGGATATTATTATATTCAATGGTTACTCCCTGTCATTGGGGATAGCAAGTGGCATACTAATACGAAGAAATTGAGTGAAGATGACTTTATTTATATTAGTGGCTCTAAAATAGCAAATGAAAATATATTAAGGTCAGTAAAAACGATTTTGTTATATTTCAATATAAGTTTAGATGATGACCTCTGTTTAAATAGCAGTCTAGATGTGAATTCAAGTTACTGGCTTTCTGGTATAGGTCATGTGGAGAAGAAACTATCTAGAATAATGCTATGTCTTTTTTATTTAGATAATAAACTCCTTGCCTTTGAGTTAAGGGATTTGAGTATTTGCTTGCTACAAAAATACGGATTTAAGACAAAAAAATCGGTAAAAGAAACCATTGTCTTCTGGGAGAGTATTTTTGATATGAGGATCACATATTAGTAAAATAGCTGGTGAAGATGGTGTGTATGGGGTCTTTCAGACCGTTAAAAACGGAACTGTTAATTTTTAAGGTAAGAATACCTAATGCCCCAATGTGGTACTAATCAAAACGGAGCGAAGCGACAGCGTCTTCCTGTCTTTGCTTTTCTCCATGATCGGTTATTGGGTCATGGTTTCTTAGCTCGTTAATCTGGCTAAGTCTGGTTAGG
>NZ_JAWVAV010000077.1:0-4941 GCF_033599315.1 Acinetobacter sp. OYA S30 | reverse complement strand
GTCTAGTCCTGCAAAACGAGAGTATATCGTTCCAGCTGCATCAGAATTACCTGCTATTGATACTGGTGAGTTCCCACCTGATCTGGTGGTGAATCTGACGATTAAAGGTGCTGTAGTTGGACGTGGTGGTGATGGCGGGTTGCCACATCTAGCTTACGGAGATTGGGAAAAAGATTCAGACTTCAATTTTACCAAAACCCGGCGTGATGGTTTTCAGGGAGCACCCGGTTTGTTGAACCGGCACAGCAAACTAAACCTGATTATCGATGGAGGGACGTTAGCTCGAGGCGGCTCAGGTGGTGGAGCAACACCAAGTGGTATTTACACTGGATCATCTTATGGGGTTCAGGGAATTCCTGGTGGTGCTGGAGCACCATTTGGTCGGGTCATGACTGGACAGCCGATTTCAAATGACTCACAAGATTATCGCCTCTATCTGGAGAGTTATTTAATGGTTATGAAAATCACTGATGCTGAAGCTTCGGTACCCGGGAAGGGTTATCGAACGCAGAATGAACGCTATGGTTCACCACTTTCTGGAGATGGTGGAAACTGGGGTGAACGCGGTACCAAATCAACAAATGATGGAACATGGAACTGGCAATACCATGGCACTACTGAAGGCCAGCCGGGGCTGGGTGGACCTGCAATTGTTGGGGTGGCACCGCTTACAACTCAATTGATTAATGGGGGGAAAATCTTACAAACCCTTTAAACCTTAAAATAACTTTGAGCACCCAATTCGGGTGCTTTTTTATTGCCTAAACGAAAGGGGGAAGGCATGACTGAAAATGAATCGTATGGGTTGAGATTCGAAAAGAAAATTGACTCCATTCAGAGTGATATCCGCATGTTGTCAGATCATGTTACTCGACTGACTTTCATTAATGAAGCGCACAAAGAGACTAGCGAACAGAACAAAAAGGATATCGATACATTGGATATCAAAGTCGCGAATTTGGAAAATCGTACAGCTTCGCAAGATGGCGGTCTTTCTGTATTGCGTGTACTGCTTGGCATCTTTGCAGGAATCGTATTTTCGCTGTGCGCTTGGGTTGGATCTTCAATTATTCAATTAAGCCAAGATCAATCTTTAATTAAAGAGAAAGTATCACGGTTAGAGGAAGCAGGACGATGAATAGTGAAAACACAAGAGCTTATCTAGCTTTCGCATTAGTGGGACTGATGTTTGTTTTAGTGATTGCTTTATTTTTTGTGGATATGCCACGTGAAAATAGCAATCTGATTAATACGGCATTGGGTTTTATTGCAGGGGCGATGACAACTGCATGCGGCTTTTATTTTGGTAGTTCTGAGTTAGAGAAAAAGAAAGGTGAATCAAATGACAACTAAACCATTCTTCGACGCTGCCCGTGTAATTGCAGGCGGCAAGCTTACACAAGCACAAGTAGATGATTTGAATAAAGTAGTCGATAAACTTGCACCAGGTGGAAAAACTACAAGTGATGTTGGAGTAAGTTTAATCTCAGGTTTTGAAGGCACACGATTCAATGCTTACGATGATGGTGTAGGGGTTTGGACCATTGGCACAGGGACAACAGTTTATCCAAATGGCGTGAAGGTTAAGCGGGGCGACACTTGTACACCTGAACAAGCTAAAGCTTACTTTAAACACGACTTGGCCAAATTTGAAAAGACTGTAAATGAATCTGTGACAGTGCCTTTAACTCAAAATCAGTTTGATGCTTTGGTATCGCTGACTTACAACATTGGCTCAGGTGCTTTTAATAATTCAACCTTATTAAAAAAACTGAATAAAGGTGACTATCAAGGAGCTGCTGATCAATTCCTTGTCTGGAATAAGGCAGGCGGTAAAGTCATGAAAGGTTTAGTTCGTCGCCGAGAAGCAGAGCGAGCACTCTTTTTAAAGAAGTAACTTATATGTGTAAGCGTACCAAAGTTGCATCAATCATCACATTGCTGTGTTTAATCTTCTCAGGTTGCACAGCTCACACTATTAATAGTAATGTGAATGTCTCGATTTGTGTAAGGGCTTTGTGATGTCGCAAGTCATGATTATGGTCTCGGAAGCGGGCAGAATGGAGAATACTTGCAATCTACCCGCTGATTTAGATAAGAACGGGAATGTTCTTAAAATCTATGACTACTCATTAAATGAGTTGCCGATTAATTTGGATGACACTGTGACTTACAATGGCAAAAGATGGACCTTTGATAAGAAGCAAAGTTTTTAGTCTTTCCAGCTATCCACAATATCAGCCCAGTCTTGCATCATTTTTCGTCTAGCCTCTAAGTGCTGCGAATGGTCGTACGATGCTTTTGTCTTGTTAGATTCAGCATGAGCAAGCTGTTTTTCTACCCAAGCTTCCTCATAGCCCTTTTCATATAGTAGGGTAGAAGCTGTAGCTCTAAAATCATGAGTGGTAACGCCTTTTAAGCCAATATATTCAAGCATACTGTTAAGCGTTTCTTTAGCTAACATGCCATCATTTTTCTTACTGAAAATAGCAGGGAAAACTAATTCGCTATCACCAGAGATTGTATATTGACGCTTAAGTACTTCATATACTTGGTCAGATATAGGGAGAATATGGATTCTGGATTTTTTCATTGCCTCTTCTGGAAATCTAATAAGTCGTGTATCAAACTCGACCCATTTCCATTGCATCTTTCTAATTTCAATTGCCCGAAGCATTGTATATAAGAGAATGAAGCCAGCATTCTTAACAGTCTCTGTTCCATTGTATTTAGGCAATTGAGTTCTTGCCTTTTTTCTTTCTTCTTTAGTTAAGGCTCTTGCATGTTTTACACGAGGGCGCTTGATCACATCACGTACAGCATAAGTAGGGTCGTTCTCAAGCCTTAAAGTAGCAATTGCATAACGAGTTACAGCACCAATGAATCTTCGATTTTGTAAAGCAGCAGATTCACCTGTCATTTTTCCATTGGTTTCTTTAGTAACACGATTAATCGTATTATTTAAAATCTTCAATACGTCAGCCGCAGTCACATCTTTAATATTTTTTTTGCCAATAACTGGGCATATATCTTTTTCTAAAGCAGTATCGAACTTCTCTTGATAAATTTCAGACTTCAACGTCATACGTTTTTCTTTAAATTCGGCTGCAATAGCGTTGAATGTATTTTTTCCTTCTTCTAATGCCTTGGCCTTATTATTTTGTCTATCTTCTACTGGGTGTATGCCTTTGGCTAATTTTGCTCGCATTTCATCCTTTAAGATTCTAGCGTCTGCCAAAGTAATAGCCGGGTATTCGCCAAGACTCATAGAAGATTCTTTACCATTAAAAACAAACTTAAACCGCCAAACTTTAGCTCCTGAAGGACGAACTTCTATGTAAAGTCTATCTGCATCCAATATTCTGTAGACTTTTTCTTTAGGTTTTAGTGCTTTAATCTTTAGGTCGGAAAGTTTTGCAGAGGCCATGAGGTAAGGGTAAGTAGTTTGTTACCCGCATTATTACCCGTTTTTTTCGAGGATGTAAACAAACTAAAAGGAACTAATAAGAACAACAACTTTTATAATTCAAAAACTTAGCTTTAAAAAAGGAACTATAGAGAATTAAAATAAACATCGACACTTATTATTCTTTACTACTGTTGCTTTCGCCATAATTCAAACTTCCACAATTGTCCCTATTGTGCCGTAAACTGATGCCAAGGTGAAGTTTTTTCCCACATATCAATATTTCGTCTCATGTATAACTTTTGCTAAAATAGGCGCACAATACAATTAGAGTACTAGCGGATGTCTAAAACGCGTGTAATTTATCCTGGAACATTTGACCCTATCACGAATGGGCACGTTGATTTAGTTACTAGAGCATCAAGAATGTTTGATGAAGTTGTAGTAGCGATTGCAATTGGACATCATAAAAACCCTTTGTTCAGCTTAGAAGAAAGAGTTGCACTGGCGCAATCATCATTAGGCCATCTATCAAATGTTGAGTTTGTAGGTTTTGATGGTTTGTTGGTTAACTTTTTTAAAGAACAAAAGGCCACAGCAGTACTTCGTGGTTTAAGAGCAGTTTCTGACTTTGAATATGAATTTCAACTGGCCAATATGAACCGTCAGCTTGATCCACATTTCGAGGCGGTGTTTTTAACACCTTCTGAACAGTATTCTTTTATTTCTTCGACATTAATTCGAGAAATTGCTCGTTTAAAAGGAGATGTAACCAAGTTTGTTCCGCAAGCTGTGGTTGAAGCTTTTGAACGTAAACATCAACAAGGTTGGTAACGTGTCGTTATATATCACTGATGAATGCATAAACTGCGATGTTTGTGAACCAGTTTGCCCTAATGAAGCGATCTTTATGGGCGAAGTGATTTATGAAATCAATCCGGATTTATGTACAGAGTGCGTTGGTCACCATGACCAGCCACAGTGCCAATTATTTTGTCCAGTAGACTGTATTCCAAAAGATCCGCAGCATGAGGAAACGGAAGAACAGTTACTCAACAAATATAAAAGATTAATTGCTCAAAAAAGCACAAGCAATTAGTCAATAAATTTGTTAATATGCGCCCTCGAAGTGAGCCGGATGGTCGCTGCTGTGGAGGTCTCCGTGACTGAAGCAGGAGAGGAAAGTCCGGGCTTCATAGGGCAGGGTGCCAGGTAACGCCTGGGCGGTGAAAGCCGACGGAAAGTGCAGCAGAGAGTAGACCGCCTCATTCGTGAGGTAAGGGTGAAAGGGTGCGGTAAGAGCGCACCGCGTGTCTGGTAACAGTTCACGGCATGGCAAACCCCACCAGAAGCAAGACCAAATAGGAATCCTAGGTGCGGCCCGTACTGGATTCGGGTAGGTCGCTTGAGCGTATGAGTGATTGTACGCCTAGAGGAATGACCATCCTCGACAGAACCCGGCTTATAGGCTCACTTCACCTCATTTTATTGAAAATTTTTCTTGACGCGCGGTTAAGAAGCTAAGATAATGCGCG
>NZ_JAWVAV010000076.1:0-6016 GCF_033599315.1 Acinetobacter sp. OYA S30 | reverse complement strand
GATTTGTTTAAGATAAGATATAACTCATTGAGATGTGTCATAGTATTCGTCGTTAGAAAACAATTATTGTGACATTATTTCAATGAGTTATCTATTTTTGTCGTGTACAGAGTAAAGATTTTAAAGATATTATTGCCGCTATTGAGAGTTATACAGACGGATTTGATATTTCTTATACTGAAACCTTACGCTATGTTTTAAGTGAATTATTATATAATACTCAAGAACATGGAACTTGCTATTCTGATCATTTAGATATACTGGTGCCATCCTTAGTACAAATGTGTTGGTACAGAAATAAAGATGTTATTCAATTTATTATTGCAGACTTAGGAATAGGAATTAAAAAGCATATAGAGCAGAGTTATCCTGGGCAAGAGTCTGATGAGATGGCTATTAAGTTGTCGATTCAGCCCGAAAAATCGGGTACTTTTGCTCAAACGAACCCTTACAATGCTAAAAATAATGCTGGGATGGGGCTGTATCTATCTTCAAATATTATCAGAAAACTAAAAGGTGAAATGTATATAGCCTCGGGGAATGGTCTTGTCCATATTTCGCCGAGGGATATTACATCAAAAACCTTAGAAAACTCTTGGCATGGAACAATTGCCTTTTTAGCTATTAAGCTAAAAGGAGATGAAAAGAATGACTTGCAAGCAATCTTACAAGAACTTCGTAAAAATGCTGAAGATGAGCGTAATAAAGAGAAGTTAATAAAACAAGATGAACAGTACGTGGTTCATATGAGTGCATATTTCGGTGATTTTGCTGAGATTAAAGAAGATGCAATAAAATATAGAGATAAGTATTTACTTCCAGCTATCGAAGATGGTAAAAAAATAATTATAGATTGCCAAAATATAAAAAGTGCACCACATAGTTTCTTAAATGCTTTGTTGGCTACACCGATTAAGCGATTAGGTATGAGCGCTTATAAGCAAATTCGTATTATTAACGCTGAAATGAATATTAGAGAAACAATAGATTTCATTTTAGAGGACAACACAAACTAAAAGAGGGTATAAAAATGACGCTTAAATTTAAACCTTCCCAGTAGATATGGGTAGTACCTCCGATGCTGTATAGCCAAGAAAAGCCCCTACTAAAAATAGGGGTTTTTCTTATTTAAGCTAATACTAAAGGCTTTATCATACATTGAATCCTATGTGTTTCCCTGTTGGAAGCTCTACATCAATACGGAGCTTCCCACCCATCGCTTCAACATACTTTTTCATGGTTGAAATCTTAAGGTCATTGCCACGGTTTTCGATTGCTGAAAGTGATGGTTGTTTGATTCCAAGAGTTTCAGCCAGTTCTTTTTGGGAAATCTCTAATTCTTCTCGAATAAGGTGAAGCTGAGTTTCTAAAAGTAGTTCATCAGCCATTTGTTGAATACGAGCTTGGCTCTCTGGAGAGCGACTAGCCAATAATTCCTGTAAGGTTTTAGCCATTAGATTGATCTCCTAGGGTTGAGAGATGGAGTTCGTATTGCTCATCTGCAATATCCAGCATCTCTTTATAAAATCGCTTTTTCCCGCCTTTATCAGCAATGCACAGCACAATGGCTTGTCGTAATGGATCAAATGCGAAAAAGGCTCTCAGTGGTTTACCTCGATGCTGAACACGTAGCTCTTTCATATTGGTAAATTTAGAGTTATACACGGTATCCACTAAAGGACGACCTAAACTTGGTCCCTGCTGCTGTAGAACAACCAAAGCGGCTAGGACTTTCTCTTGAGTTGATTCATCTTGCTGTTCAAGCCATTCATTAAACAGATCTGTCGTGATGACTGTCCACATATCACAACCAAAATATAGATTATAGTCTATATTTTATAGTGAACTCAGTCGGTTTTCAAATGGTAATAAAAAAGCCCGACATCCTGTCGGGCTTTTTCGTATCGGTGGTTTAGGTATAACTCCTGTAGTACCTCACGTCCTGGTGTTGCACTTATCATTATTGTTTTATGTGTTGGAACATCCTGTTCTTTATGTCCCCATCATATGAAAAATCCCCATAGTGGCCTAGACGCAATGGTCCTTAATTCATGTCAGCCTGAGCTTACAAGATTGCTCAAAACTTACCCCAAGGTTTATCCGCAAAAATTGTGGATTGTTTTTAGGCTGAAAGCCTTATAGAGTGTATGTGATTCTTAGTTTTGAGCATTTTTTAAGCAAAAGTGTTGGCAAGAACTATCAAAACTGCTCATAAAAAAGCCGACTTGTTTCAAAGTCGGCTTTTTGGGCATTTTTGGATTTTTCTATTTTTATTAAGTAGTTGATATTTAAATTAATATACAAATGTACTTCGTATAATATCCATTATGTTAAATGGAGGCTTTCACAGTCGAAATTTAGTATTTAAGTATTCGATAAAGCCCTCAATTTTCTTAATCACGTATAAGCAGATATACAAAGGACTCAGATTATCTTGCTGAGCTTTCTGTACTCTATACTTCGCCCTTTCTAAGACAGCAATTACATAGTGTATAGAGCTTTTTAGAATTTTTTTAGAATCTTTTTTTGAATACAGATAACAATCAATTTTTTCAAAAGGCCCATCATTGACCAATATTTCCAATATAGTGTCGCTAATGGATTTACTTATTGATTGCTCCATATGTTCAAATTCATATGAATGTAGAGCTTGTGCTATAACTATTTGAAGATTCTTCATTATGATTATTTAATGTTAGCCAATTTTGATCCTAGCATTATCTCCTGAAAAGAAAAAGCGTATAAAACCTAAAGTAAACATTGAGTTATTTTTATTCTTCGTTATGAAAAGTTAAAAGAATGATTCTAGGGCCACAGCTGACTTGGAATTTAATGGCGTTAAAGTACCTGCTGGTCATGTCCATGCAACATTAATGGCCGCTTTTGAATTTGCATATGCTCAAGTAATATCAACTGAAGATTATGTTGGCTAAAGCTTAAGATTTCCTAAAATTAACATAATACACCTTATACGAAATGTGTTATAATTATCTTTAGAAATCAATGCTGTAGTTCCTAGTTGATAGCCCGAATATCCCTGTTCGGGCTTTTTTGTCGATTCTTCACGTTCCACGCCCACTATTTAACCAATGTTCCACGGGTTTAATAAGCCCAGGTGAACAATCAGATCAGCCATACGGCTTAAAGAAACGGCTCCAGAAGCCTCTTTGCTCCGGTTCAGGCTCAATATGCTCAGGAACAGGAATTCGCTTATTCTCGCTTGGCCTAGGAGTAGTTAATACCTCAGAATTAGTCTGTTGAACAGGCTGAGGTATATTGACTGTATTCTGCATTACAGACTGGTTTTTATCTTCCTGTTTAGATGGTTCTAGGACACCTTTAAACTCAATTCTATGGGTGAGATCTTCGATATGTTGCAGCAAAGACTTTTCTCTTTGATTTGCTAAATCCAACTGGTTTTTAAGTAAGGAAATCTGATCTTTTAGGACACTTTCAACCTCAGACTGGACGTGTACAGGTGCATCCCTTTGAACTTGTTCAGTACGTGTACTGGACTGAACACCAATTGGATTTCCATAAACTCTTATTAATTCTGATAGATCTATAAGTCCATCATTATCCCTTGATAATTCACCATTTTTTATAGCTTCATAGATTGTTGTTCGTGATTTTTTAAAGGCTTTACTAGCGTCCATAACGCTAAATTTTGTTGTGTTCAATGTAGTCCCTCAGTGCATGTACACGGATGTTCATCTGAACATCCTACCTGAACATGAAGTTTATTTTGCGTTAAATCCTACTTTTTTAAGATACGGTAGTAGTTCTTCAAATTTCTCTTGATTCTGTAGCATTTCAGCAATTCGAATAGCAAATTGTGCATAGCTTTCGGTACCTTGAGAGTACTTACTCATGTCAGCAAGTTCTGACAGTTTATTAGCAAACAAATGGCGTTGTGCATCGGTCATTTTCGAGAAAAGATCAAGGGTATTTGAACTCTTACTATTTGCATTAGCTGTAACTACTTTCTTTTGTTTGAAAGAAAATGAAAAACCTGAAATGTTACGTCCCTTTTTATGCTGTTCGTATTTAACAGTAATGTCAGTGTGTTCATTAATTTGAGCAATAGCTAGATTTAGTACCCGATCTTTAAAATTGCCCATTCTTGTGTATTCATCATCGAGAATACCTATCTTGTTTCTAAATTCTGTTAGTTCAATAACTGGTGTTTGACCTGTACTGCGCCAAGCAATCAATAACTCGTATAAACGTACAGCATAAGCACTACTGAGATTACTAATTTGCTGTAACTCATACTTTGTGAACTGTTCTTCCAAACGTGTAATAAGGGGAACAATAGCTGGTGCAAAGATCAGCTTTACTGTTGCTTCATCATCGATATATCTAATTTCGCTAACCCAACGACTTAGAACATTCTCAACATTCCCTCTTTTGTTGATCTCTTGATAGCTAAATTGTCGGGCGAATAAGTCTTTACAAGCATCTTTCAAGGCCTGGTAGGCTGTTTGTCTTGCAACATTAAACTGGTTGATATAGCTCTCTGCATGGACTTCTAAAGGATCATTTGCATTGATCCCTTTACCACTACCTCTTGCTTCGACAATAGCCAATAGGATTAAACGCTGTTCTACTAAATCTAAGTTATAGCTTGCATTGATTAATGCATTATCTTTAACAACTAAATCCCGCATCTTATGTATCTACATTATTATTTATGAATATAAGTCTATATTAATAATTATGTAGATTTATGCAAGGTAAACGCAGTTAAATCTACTAAAAATATTTTGTAGATTTATGGTAGGTAAACGTAGTCATATTGGTAGGTAAACGTAGTCATATTGGTAGGTAAACGTAGTCATATTGGTAGGTAAACGTAGTCATATAGCGTCTGTAACCATTGTAAATAAAGGCTTTCAGTATGTCTAAAAGCATTTAAAAACTTTAAAAATAATTAAAAGCCCAAGTCATGAAAAATTGCCCTTGGTTTTCGCTTCGCTCAAACTCTATTGAATCTCGCTTTCGCTCGATTCTAGGGGGCAATTTTTTACTTAATTTCGTTGTAGCTTGAATAAAAAGCAAAAGCTCTATCGTTCGCGCACTTCGTGACGCTCTGATTCTAAATCACGTAAGTAAAGGGGAGCCTGTAATCAGGGAAAAAAGCGGGTGAAATTTTAATGATGTCAGTTCGCTCGTAGACACTCGCTCTGTAAAGTTAGGTGATATTCCAAAAAGTGTCGCTACTTAAGTAATAATACTTTTTGAATATTCCATATGCATAGGACATAAAATGTTTTACACATATCATGGTAATTATAGTTTTTATAAATTAGGATTTTTTGACAAATTCAACGTATGGAAAATTAAAAAATAAAAATTGATATGCTTCCATTTTCTGCAAAAAAAAGAGAGAGTTCACATGAACTTTTTTAAAGAAAATGAAGAACATATTTTATTGTATTCAAAAATAATTTATTCCGATGAAACGGCATATTTACATTTACTATTTTTAAATGGTGAACTGACGTTAAAGAGTACTGATCTGCTAAGTGTTGGTGATGAGCAGATCTATTTGCTTAAAGAGAATAAAAACATGGCTATACAAATACATCATAGTTCTGAAAAAGAAGTTCATAATTTACAGCTTCTTTTTAAAGAAGCTGTAAATTATGAATCGACTTACTAATCAGTCGATCGTAGCACACGCTTTTTGTAAACTTTAGAGCTAAAAAAGCATCAAACTTAGGGACCACCGTAATCATAATCATCAGATTTTGGCTTTGGCTGTTCGGATTGAACCGGTTGAGGGGGCTTATTTTGCATGGCTAATGGATACTTTGGCTGGCAATACACTTCAAATTCAAAGCATGGCGTTGAGTTATGCTCTGAATCCCTCAATTTTCGATTCATGTTATGAATGTTCCAGCCTTCTTGTTGCAATATAGGCTCTTGGGTTTTGATAATTTCACTAAAATCTTTTTCCAGTTTTTCCTTATTTTTCGCATTTTTGATTAAGTAATTCAGGTGATACATCACT
>NZ_JAWVAV010000075.1:0-6174 GCF_033599315.1 Acinetobacter sp. OYA S30 | reverse complement strand
CACCAGGGGGAAACGCCTGGTATCTTTAAGTCCTGTCGGGTTTCGCCACCACTGATTTGAGCGTCAGATTTTGTGATGCTTGTCAGGGGGGCGGAGCCTATGGAAAAACGGCAACACCGTGGCCTTCTGCTCTTCATTGCTAAGTCTCGTCCTTGCATTCTCCAGGAAATTCCCGCCCCGCCTGTAAGCTGTTACCGCTCGCCGCAGCCGAACGACCGAGCGCAGCGAGTCAGTGAGCGAGGAAGCGGAATATATCCTGTATCACATATTCTGCTGACGCTGTGCTGCTGCATTTTTCTCCTGCCACATAAAGCACTTCCCTGAATTCCCACTTCGATTTACCATATTAAGCCAGTATACACTCCGCTAGCGCTACGTGACTGGTTCAGGGCTGCGCCCCGAAACCCGCTAAAACCACTGCCGCGCCTGCGGCTTGCCCAACACCGCGCCGACCGGGAAAGCATTTCCCGCCCGTCCCGGCGTTATCTGGAGGCCGGATTGGCAGACAAACGCAGCAAAATGCTCACGATGTGGGTGACCGAAGATGAGCACCGGCGTCTGCTGGAACGCTGCGACGGTAAGCAGCTCGCAGCCTGGATGCGCCAGACGTGCCTGGACGAGAAGCCGGCTCGTGCCGGCAAACTTCCGTCGATCTCGCCGGCGCTGCTTCGTCAGATCGCCGGCATGGGTAACAACCTTAATCAGATTGCCCGGCAGGTTAACGCCGGTGGCGGTACCGGGCACGATCGCGTGCAGGTCGTCGCCGCACTGATGGCCATTGATGCCGGACTTGAGCGGCTGCGGCACGCCGTGCTGGAAAAGGGAGAAGACGATGATCGTTAAGTTTCATCCCAGAGGGCGCGGCGGCGGTGCGGGTCCGGTGGATTATCTGCTGGGGAAAGACCGGCAGCGCGACGGCGCCAGCGTTCTGCAGGGGAAGCCGGAGGAAGTCAGGGAGCTTATCGACGCCTCGCCCTACGCCAAAAAGTACACCTCCGGCGTGCTGTCCTTTGCCGAACAGGACTTATCCCCCGGGCAGCGGGAAAAGCTGATGGCGAGCTTTGAGCGGGTTCTGATGCCCGGACTCGACAAAGACCAGTACAGCGTGCTGTGGGTTGAGCACCAGGACAAGGGGCGACTGGAGCTGAACTTCCTCATCCCGAACACGGAGCTGCTGACCGGCAAACGGCTCCAGCCGTATTACGACCGCGCCGACCGTCCGCGCATCGATGCCTGGCAGACCATAGTGAACGGCACGCTGGGGCTGCACGACCCGAACGCGCCGGAGAACCGGCGAGCGCTGGTCACGCCGTCCGCGCTGCCGGAAGCGAAGCTGGAAGCCGCTCAGGCGATTACACGGGGTTTACTGGTCTTAGCCTCGTCCGGGGAGCTGAAAAACCGTCAGGACGTCACTGAGGCGCTGGAAAGCGCGGGTTTTAAGGTGGTGCGCACCACAAAAAGCAGCATCAGCATTGCCGACCCGGACGGGGGGCGAAATATCCGACTGAAGGGAGCCATTTATGAACAGTCTTTTAACGCTGGCGAAGGACTTAGAGCAGAAATCGAAAGCGCAGCAGCAGACTACCGGCGAGATGCTGAAAGCCGCATTCAGCGAGCTCGAGAAGTCTGTCAGAGCGGAACTGAGCGAAAGCGAGAAGAGAATCAGCGCCGCCATCCTCGACCACGACCGGAAGCTGTCCTCAGCCATGAGCCAGCGCACGAAAGGCATGGTGCGTATGGTCAGCCAGACGTGGCTGACCATCGTCCTGGTCTCCGCGCTACTGATAGCCTCGAGCGCGGCCATTCTGTGGTGGCAGGGGAACCAGATGCTCGACAACTACGCGAGCATCCGGGAACAGAGGGACGCGCTGGAGAAGCTGAACGCCCGGACGTGGGGCGTGAGGTACCAGGAGGACAACCAGGGGCGTTTTCTGGTGCTGCCGGAGGGCGTGAAAGCGGATACGAACTGGACGTTCGACAACGGAACGAAGATCGGCATCAGGCTGGTACGGGAGTAGATCAGAATGACAGAGCTGGAAAAACAGTTGCTGAGCGCATTAGAGCAGCTACAGCAGGACTACTCGAAAAGGCTGGACGAGTGGGAGAGCGCCTTCGCGGAATGGCGGACGATGTCTGGTCTTATGCAACGGGAGAACGCGGCGCTGAGCGAGCGCGTCACGGGCTTGAGCAGGCAGGTGCAGAGTTTGAGCGATCAGCTGCGCCGGTTGTCGAGCGGCTGAATGCCGTCGAGCTGCAGCAGGTGCGGGAGGCGCGGCATCAGAAAGCGCTGGAGCTCGAACGATCACAGCGACAGCGGGTATATCACGGTCCGTCCCTTTGATTCATTTCAGCATAATTCCTGCTGAAATCCTCTCTGCCTGTGTAGTAGATATGTTCTGGTGAAGCTTCGATTATACTATTGATAAATAGCATTTAGATTATAATTTAAGTGCATTCATTATGTTATCTTTAAGAGATTTTTATTATTGGCGTGAACAAGGAATATACACATGCTGTCACTTATTATTATTTTTGTTTTTCTTATCAGTGTATTGTATGCGCATTCTCGCGGTAAAATAAAACAAAAGTTTTCCAGGCAGTTATTTGATCATTCAACATTTATGGCTCCGATAAATATGTTTATGACAGGCTTTTCGAAGCTGCCGTCAAAGCAGGCATGGTTTCCCCCAGAAACATTTCCTGAACTTCAACCATTAATTGATAACTGGCAGGTTATAAGAGACGAAGCTGTTAATTTGCAAGGGCACATTAAATCATCTGAAAAAAATAATGATGCAGGATTTAATACATTTTTTAAGCGCGGTTGGAAGCGCTTTTACCTCAAGTGGTATGGAGATGCTCATCCATCAGCGGAGCGGCTTTGCCCAGTAACAACCCAACTGGTTAGCTCTATTCCCTGTATTAAAGCAGCGATGTTTGCTGAATTGCCTTCAGGAAGCCATTTAGGAAAGCATCGTGACCCTTATGCCGGTTCAGTTCGTTATCATTTAGGATTATCAACACCAAATGATGAACGGTGTTTTATTGAAGTTGATGGTGTACGCCGCAGTTGGCATGATGGTGAAGTGATAATTTTTGACGAAACTTTTGTTCACTGGGCTCAGAATGATACCGAGCAGACACGTATTATTTTGTTCTGTGATATAGAAAGGCCGATGAAGTGGCGGTGGTCACAAAAAATAAATAGGTGGATAGGTGGGGTGCTAATGTCAGCGGCAGCATCACCCAACGATAATAATGACAGGACTGGTGCTATAAATCATTTATTTAAATATGTTAATGCTATTCGTGATGCAGGTCAGAAGCTAAAAAAAAGGAATCGAAAACTATATTATTTGATTAAAAATGGAGTTATTTCTTTGATTTTTGTTTGGCTTGCTGTCTCAGTGTTTAGATGGCTGTGATTTGTTTTTTTCTATTGAGTCATACATAAATTTGGGTCTTCTATGCTCAATGTATGGTTATAGATAAAAATCGCCTGCTAAAAAATTCTATTGAAATCTTTTTAGTAAGAAAGGCCCGAATCTGACGCTCAGCGGGCCTTTCGTGAAGAAGTGCGGCAGTAGACAGATTTCATCTGATCACGTTCATGTGCTGCTGTGCAATTAAGCGTTTCTTTCGGAGCTTTCACGGTATTTCCTTCACGAAACCGCCCGCCATTCACTCTTGTGCATAGCCATGCAGCCGCGCAGAAATTATCAGGGGCGTTTTTCAGGGTTTGGGCCGGGGAAAGGTGCCGGAAACGGCCCTCAGGCCGCAGAAACGCGCTGAGGGGCTCTCAGGGGGTGCGGCCAAGCACTTTTATGTTAAAAGCGTGACGCCTGGCAGGTACCAGGAAAAATGATGACGGCTGCGCTTATGTGCCTGTAAAGGAGGCTGATAACAATAGTGTGCCTCACCAAGGGGTGAAATGAACGATAATGCGAATGTGTGTGTTGTACTTCTGGCTCCTCCGGACTTGGAGGAGTTTTTTTTTGCCCCCGGTTTGCGGCTGGCTTGCGAAATTACAGAATTTACGCATGCTGAAAGCGTGCAGGCTCATGCTGGAGCCTGCGCTTTGCGCAGTTAATTACGAACGCTTTTCTGTTGTTCAACCCGCTGGAGATGGCGGGTTTTTTAGGGGCATGATTTAGCCCAGTCTCTGTGAACCTGGCCACTTCTTCGTGATCTCCTGCAGCTCCCGCTCCAGCTCGCCGATCCAGTCCTCACTTTTACCATTCCGCGAGCTTTTCTCGTTATTGCCACCGCTGTGTTCAGGTTCTTTTGGCGATTCTAGGTCGTTCTCGTCACGTATCATATGTGTATCCTCTATCTGCCCATAGAAGTTGTCGTCCGGATGAGGAGGGCGTTCAGTAATCTTACACATCTTTTCTCTTTAATCCGGGAGCTACAGGCCAGTTGGGTTTGAGGCTGATGTGGGGAGGGGCACGCAACAGTAGTCTTATGTTAAAAGCGTTATACCTGGCAGATACGAAAAAATTATGTGTCCGGGCCTGGGAAAGTGCGTAATCTGCAGATAACCGTACATGTCCCGCGTCAGGGACTGCCCGTTATAAATCCACTGTGCTGTCGTGCTTTGGCTTCCGACTTTTCGTGTGCGGGAGCTTTTTTTTTGCCGGTTGTCGGGGCGGAAAAAAGAAAAAGGCCGCAGACGCGGCCTTTTCCGGAAAGAGCAGTGCCTCAGTGAGGGATTTCAGAGACTTCTTTCACGTCGGTTTTGTTGATTTGCTGCTTAACTCCGTTCGCATCGGTATAGCCCAGCAGGCCCGTATCCGACTCTTCAGGCTTACCGTCGCTGACAATAGTACGTCCGTCGTTGGTGTGAATGGCATAGCTTGTGCGGGTGCAGCCGGTCAGGGCTGAGAGCGCCACTGCCGCTGCGAATACTGAAACAAAAATCTTTTTCATGGCCAGATCCTTTTATCCGTATCAGTTGTCCAGTTCACTCATGTTGCTTATTTTATCGCGGTTTATCTGACTGTATCTTCCGGTTGTTGCGTCCTTATAGGACACCAGGCCGGTATCGTTATCGATTTCAGGTTTGCCGTCTGTCACGATAGTGCGACCATCCGTTGTTTTTATTTGCTGATTTGAAGAACATCCGGCTGCGGCAAACGTCACTGACGCGACAATCATGGCCGCCAACAGCGTTTTTTTATTCATGACAGGTTCCCTCTTAAAAGTAAGGTGGATATGGATTCTAACCCTATAAGTATAGGCCATTTTTTGCATGCAGAGAGGGGGGCAACAGGCATAGTTCGGCTGCGGGATGTTATGGTAAATATTGTACAGCTATGACTATCACCCCGGTAATGCTACATATCACCGCTAATGGATTTGCGAACAACATTCCGAGTTCTGTTGCAGATAACATCCGAACAATTACATTCCCTATGATTACTCCGGTAATGAGGGATAAGACGGTATAGCCAAAGATACTCAAAAGCCCCATTTCACCCCATATAGCTTCCGCTATGGGATAGATGAAGATGCCAACGCTAGATGGGAGAGTTGTAAGCAGCAAAAATATGTAAGTTTTACTGGGGGTGTACTCTCTAATATTTCCTACTCTCATTAAGTTTGTGATGAATACAGATATCCACCATAAAGTCAGAACTATAAAGAAGGTGTAAATCATTGATTTTATTGTCCGGGATGGGTGGTTGTGGATCATCCTACTATCTTGCCTGATTAGTAATCTTTTCAAAAGGATATGTTATCAAGGGGAATAGAAGTGGTGGCGGTAACGGGGAGTGGTTGATACCCAGACGTGGATATAAGCAATGTTTCCGAGGTTAGGATCTTCTTGTGATCCTGTCGTTACCGTCGTAATCTCTTGCCCTGTAAACGAAAAAACCACCCGGCAAGGTGGTTTTTCGAAGGTTCAGTAAACCGGCAAGTTTCTGAACCGTGGTAACAGTCTTGTGCGAGACATGTCACCAAATCTGTCCTTCCAGTGTAGCCGTAGTCAGGCCACCACTTCAAGAACTCTCACAACATCTCTCGCACATCCTGTTTACCAGTGGCCGTTGCCAATGGCGCTTTTGCGTGTCTTTCCGGGTTGGACTCAAGACGATAGTTACCGGACAAGGCGCAGCGGTCGGACTGAACGGGGGGTTCGTGCATACAGTCCAGCTTGGAGCGAACTGCCTT